>JALZWC010000807.1 GCA_023300255.1 Saprospiraceae bacterium
CTGGTCTGAGTAGGAGTGCGTTAAGGCTACTCAGACCAGAGGTCTAAGCTACATTTATCAAAGAACCTATTTTTTTTCGAGCAAACCATTATCGAATATAGTATTTTTGCTAACAGTAGGGTTGTTTATACATAATAAACAACCCTATTTTTATGCTAAATAATTAATACCTATTAATGAAAATCGGCCTCGCACTAACTATCTGTTTAATCATTGTTTACCTTGTAATCTCTTGGTTCCTTTCTAATTTAATACTCCATCCTGAAAGTTCCTTAGAATTGACGAAAACAGAAATAGAAACAGAATGGGGAACCACCTATGAAGCCCTAGTGCAATTACTCCCAACACCCACCGAATTTTCCATCACTACTTTTGATGGTTTACAATTAAAAGGCAAATACTATGCACTAAACGATACCCCTAAATGCGTTATAATTGGTGCACATGGATGGACTAGCACTTGGGCTGGCATGCTTAAATATGTGCCTGCCATAGCCGATTGTGATTGCGATCTAGTGTTATATGACCATCGAGGACATGGGAATAGTGATACAGCCTACCCTACTGGTGGCTTTAATGAGGCTAAAGATTTATTAAGTGTAACAGAGTGGGTACAAGAGCAAAAAGAATTTACAGATAAACAGGTAGGATGGTTAGGCTCCTCTTGGGGAGCAGCGACAGCACTACTTGCTGGTGCGGATAAGAAGCAAGTCGGATTTATTATCGTAGATGCCCCCTTTCAAGATTGGTACGCTGCTATCTTTGAAAGAGTAATTAAAGAATATGGTTCTTGGACGAAAATTCTTGCCACAGGTATTATGAAAATAGTGAATTGGAGAACAGGGGTCGATTACAAAAAAGCCAGTCCTATACTAGCGGCTCCACATATTGAAGAACCTGTTTTATTAATTCATTCTCAAATGGATAATTCTACCGACTCCCAACAATCCGTCAATATATCAAAACATCTAAATAAACAATCTACCTTTCATCATTTGACATGGGGTGGAGATCATACAAAAGATGTTATTATTAATACAGAGAAATTTCGGGGACTTATTACCGAATTTTTAAAAGAAGTAGACGGAGATTTCTTAAAGAAATAGATCAAAAAACAGAGACTCTTTCACTAAAAGGACAGAGAATAAGTAAATAAATAATTGAACAAAATTTAAAACTAAAATAGAATTTCATCTAAACACATAGAGCACATAACATAGATTCCTATGTGTTCTATGTGCCTATTTGTTTAAAGTTTTAGCTTAATATTATTCGACTAGTTAAATCAAGTGAGACGTCCTATTTGCAGTCTCTATTCTCTCAACAAAGTGGTCTCTACTCTCTATTCTAAAAAAACAACCTATGCAATCACCAAAAGAAATTGGAATCGTGTTATCAGGTGGCGGCGTACGTGGTGTGGCGCATGTAGCCATTTTAAAAGTATTAGAAGAATATAACTTGGCTCCTACTCAAATAGCAGGTAGTAGTTCGGGTGCTATTGTTGCAGCATTATATGCTGCGGGTTATTCCTCAGAAGACATACTTAATTTTCTAAAAACGCATGCTAAAATATTCCAATGGCGGCGATTGAATTATAAGAAGCCAGGGGTATTGGATTCAGAACTATATGCGGAAATATATGATCCTTGGCTAGTCGGTAAAAAATTTGAAGACCTTAATAAAAAAGTCTATATCTGTGTTACAGATTTACTAAATGCTAAATTCCAATTTTTCTCCTCTGGAGAACTTATTCGTCCATTGCTTGCATCCGCTGCAGTGCCTGGTGTATTTACCCCTATAGAAATCGGAGATACTTTATATGTAGATGGTGGAACAATGAATAATTTTCCCGTAGAACCATTAATTGGACAATGTGATTTAATAATCGGTAGCTTTATTTCTCCTATTAATGTAATAAAAAAAGAAGCCGTAACTAACATTGTACATTTGATGAATCGAGCTACAGCACTTAATTTCTATTCAAGTTCTTTGAACAAATTTCATCTCTGTGATTTTTTATTTTGTCCGAATAAGCTATCCGAATATAGTCTTTTTGATAGTGACAGAATGGATGAACTATATGAAGTTTGTTATGAATATGCCGTTGAGAAAGTACAAGAGCTAATTGCTAAGTATGAAGTATAAGGTATGAAGTAGGAAGTAGGAAGTATAAGATAGTGAGATGTTGACGATTAATTGGGCTATCAAGTCTTCTTTATTTTTTTGGAATAACATCTATTTCCTCCATCTTTCTTTCCTTTTCTTTAGTTTTGCGCCAAATCTAAAATGATTTAATAAAATATATGATTTCAGTTGATAATATAGCCGTAGAATTTAGCGGACAAACCCTTTTTAAGGACGTCTCCTTTGTAATAAACGAAGGAGATAAGATCGCCCTAATGGGTAAAAATGGTGCAGGAAAATCGACTATGATGAAAATCATAGCCAGTAAGCAGAAGCCTACAAGAGGTGCAGTGCGTTACCCAAAGGAAGCAATTATCGCTTACTTACCACAGCATTTATTGATTGACGATGATTGTACGGTATTCGAAGAAACCTCCAAAGCATTTAGTAAAATATTCGAAATGCGAGATGAGATGGAGCGACTCAATAAAGAATTAGAAACGCGCACAGATTATGAATCTGCGGAATATGCAGCTATTATAGATAAGGTAACTGATTTAGGAGAAGTCTATTATTCTATAGAAGAAATCAATTACGATGCGGAAGTAGAGAAGACGCTAGGAGGCTTAGGTTTTAAAAGACCAGACTTCACAAGACCTACCAGCGAATTTAGTGGCGGATGGCGAATGCGAATTGAGTTAGCAAAAATCTTGTTGCAGAAACCAGATTTGATACTTTTAGATGAGCCGACGAATCATATTGATATTGAGTCGGTTATTTGGTTAGAAGATTTTTTAGTTAATAAAGCAAAGGCCGTATTAGTCATTTCTCACGATAAGGCTTTTATTGATAATATTACCAATCGTACAGTAGAAGTGACGATGGGGAAAATTTACGATTATAAAGCGAATTACTCTCATTATTTAGAATTACGGAAAGAGCGACGTGAGCATCAACTAAAAGCTTTTAAAGAACAACAGAAATTCATTGTAGAAAGTGAGCGTTTTATAGAGCGATTCAAAGGCACTTATTCTAAATCTAATCAAGTTAACTCTAGAGAGAAAATGCTTGAAAAATTAGAAATCATCGAAATAGATGAAGTGGATAATTCAGCTTTAAAATTAAGTTTCCCACCTTGTAATCGTTCTGGTGATTACCCAGTTAATGTCAGCCAATTAACTAAAAGCTATGACGGCCATACCGTCTTTAGTGATGCGAACATGACGATTGAACGAGGAGAAAAAGTCTCTTTTGTAGGAAGAAATGGAGAAGGTAAATCAACTATGATTAAAGCCATCATGGGGGAAATTGATTTTGAAGGGGAATGCAAACAAGGACATAATGTAGAGATTGGCTACTTCGCACAAAATCAAGCTTCTTTATTAGATCCGGAATTGACCGTTTTCCAAACTGTGGATGAAGTCGCCAAAGGGGAGATTAGAACCCAAATTAAAAAGATACTAGGTCGTTTTATGTTTAGTGGAGATTCCATTGACAAAAAAGTATCGGTCTTATCTGGTGGAGAGAAAACGAGATTGGCTATGGTAAAACTATTACTAAAGCCTGTCAACTTATTGATTCTGGATGAGCCTACCAATCATTTAGATATTAAATCTAAAGATGTTCTAAAAGACGCCTTGCGTTCTTTTGATGGCACCCTAATATTGGTATCGCATGATAGAGATTTCCAAAAAGGTTTGACAAAAAAGGTATTCGAATTTAAGGATAAACGAGTTATTGAACATTTTGAAACGATTGACGACTTCTTGGTTAGGAATCGGATTGAGAATTTGAAAGAGATTGATTTGCAGCGGTAGCCTTTAACACTTATTTACTTGAAGAGCCTAATACTTGTAGTACTGTATAATCAATTTGTTCTGCTAGAAAAATATTTTCAATTTTCCCGATAGCACTTGTCATTAGGTCATTATTAGATTTTTTTCTAAAAAGAAAATATAATGCATTTTTAGGGTTAATTAAAACCTCCTTTTCCAAAACAGAAAGATTGATTTTAAGCCCTTTTTTTAGAATGATAGTAATATCAATTCCTATAAACATTATTTGGTTTGAATTGAATTCCTTGTTTAATAAGGATACGATATAATCAATTTTATTAGTCATAAAACGGAGTTATTATTAAAAGTAGACATTAAGTAAATGCTTGGACAAAATTAAATTACTATTTTAACCACATAGGTACATAGAGCACATAGCATAGAAAACTATGTGCTCTATGTGCCTATGTGGTTAGATACAATTCTAATTTGTTTGTTAATTTTGTCCAAGCACTTACTAAGGTAATAATTTTTGAGGACTTTTAGAAAACTGCTAATGACATTTAACTTTGTCCAGAGACAGTTTATTACTTAGGTCGATAAATAGCCCGCGGATAATCCAATATATTAACGCCTTCCTTCTCTAATTCTCGCAGCGCATCTTTAGCAATCCACTTAGCTGATTTAGTATTGAGTTCAAGAATTTCTTTAGCTACGACCACTGCTTGTTTATTCAAATCAATGTTTCGTTTCCCTATCCCACGCAATGCCCAGTTGACTGCTTTTTTCACATAAAGCCGTTCATCCGTCGATGCATTTTTTATTATTGGAAAGAATTGTTCATAGACTTTATTCTCCGCTTTTTTATCTGCCATACAATAAGCGGCGATAGTCGTAAAGCCTGCTCTTTTCTCAAACTCTCGTTTCCGATCTACCCACTCCAATATTTTTGGAACTGCCCATTTACTCTTTGCTACCAATCTCATGCAGAAGGAATCACAGATTTCCCAGTTTTCAAAACTAGTGACCCATTTTTCTAGTATCTCTTCTGTTAGGTCTTCCAACTTAAATAGATTGCTACATAAAATACGGGCTTCATAAATATCTGTATCAAATAAATCCATTGCCAAATCACTATCCATTCCGATCTCTTTAGCAAGGATCTTTAGGTCTTTATGATATATACCTAAAGCATT
>JALZWC010000808.1 GCA_023300255.1 Saprospiraceae bacterium
TGATTGGAGATGATGAGCATGGTTGGTCCAAGGAAAGTGTCTTTAATTTTGAAGGTGGTTGCTATGCTAAAACGATTGATCTCTCCGCAACGAAAGAACCTCAAATTTTTAAAGCTATTAAATTTGGTGCCTTATTAGAAAATGTAGGGTTTGAAGCGGATGGATGTACCGTTAATTATGAAGATACTAGCATTACTCAAAATACTAGAGTGAGTTATCCGATATATCATATTGATAATATCATGTACAATTCTAGAGGGGATTTACCTGAAAATATTTTCTTCTTGACTTGCGATGCTTTTGGGGTGTTGCCTCCTATTTCGAAGTTGACAACAGAGCAGGCAATGTATCATTTTATTAGCGGTTATACCGCAAAAATTGCAGGAACGGAAGAAGGCGTAACTGAACCAGAAGCAACTTTTTCTGCTTGTTTTGGCGCACCTTTTTTACCGCTTCATCCAGCTACTTATGCAGACTTACTGGGTAAGAAAATCAGAAAAGGTAGTCAAACAGGGGATGGGAAAATTAATGTCTGGTTAATCAATACAGGTTGGACAGGCGGAAGCTATGGAGAGGGAAATAGAATTGAATTATCGTACACTCGTGCGATGATTAAGGCGGCTTTGGGAGGCGATTTAAATAAGGTGGATTACCATACGCACCCAGTCTTCAAATTGTCGATGCCTAAGACTTGTCCTGATGTGCCTAATGCTATATTAAACCCAAGAGATACTTGGAGAAAGGAGGCAGATTATGATAAGGTAGCTACTAACTTGGCGAAGTTATTTATTAATAATTTTGAAAAGTATGCGGAGAAAGCATCCAAAGAAATTACTGGTGCTGGCCCTCAGGCATAAGAAAGCTAGAAGTCAGAAAGTCAGAACGCTGTGCTGTCAGAACGCTACGCTGTCAGACGTAGAATGCGTCCAATCATGGTCAACATTATACGTCTGACACCTGACAGTTCCATTAGCGTAAGCTAATAGGAACGATCTGACTTCTGACCTCTCAATCCCTACATCCAATCTCGCCTATCCTGCTCCACTTTATACAACACATAATCTTTAATAGCTTTCGCTTTCGCCAAGGGAAAATAGGGGATTTTAACACTACCTGCTGCTGTAAAAAAATAGACATCTGCTACCGCTTTTCGTTGCTGATATAAGGATTGTCGGATGGTCACCGATTGTATTTTATACCATTGTAATAAGGTATGTTCTTTACCAATAATGCCATGCTCCGTTAGAATACCTTCCTGGTTGATAAACACCTTCCAGTTTCTATGAAAGATACGACTCGTAAAAAAAACGAAAGGTAACCAAAGTAACCACAAGAGAAAATAATAGCTATCTGGATGATAGGTCAAGCCCATAAATGCTAAGGTGGGTAGGATGCCTATATATAGCAGTCGCCTGCCTATGATAAGGGAACTAATACCATGTTGCTCATAAGTATGCTCCGCTTCATTTGGAAAGTATGTGGCTCGAACGGTATTGACTTGGTCAATATAACAACCAGGTATTCCAATGGCTTTACTGGCGCTTAAGGCTGCACTAGAAGCCTGAAATAGATTGAGTCTAAATATCCCAAATAGTCGTTTTAATAAAGAATCCCCCCAGCGGATTAATTGTATCTTTTTAAGATTAGCAGATTGTTCTCGTTTTGTAAATAAACCAGACTTGACCTTAAAGCCTTGATTTGTTTTAAAAAACTGTAAATTGAAGTATCTGAAAATAGTAGAAATTAAAGAAATTCCTATAGAAAATAATAAGAGTAAAACAAATAAATAGAGGACAATAGCCCCATTAAAATCAAAGCTTAAATGCTCTTCTAAATAATCCACAGGATTATCACCTTCATTAAATTCTGGCAAAAAATCTTCTATACTTTGAAAAATCCAAAATGCAAAACCGAAGATAATTCCTAAGCCTCTTAGGTGATTTTGACTTACCCCGATTTTTAATAAATCTAAGGGACCATGTTCCAATAATAGAATAGATTTCTCTTGATGAGCGGTCTTCGTAGCTTCAGCCTCAATTACTTTAGGCGCTATTTTGGCCTTCTCTGCCATTATGTAAGAACGGATAAATTCTGCTTTTTCTTTATCAATTGCTTGGATTGAAATTTCATTTTGCACCGAACCAGCAGAATCAATTTCCATTCTAACTATATTGAAAAATTGATGGATAGGACTCTGTTCAAAATTGATGGTTTGAATCCGATCAAATGGCATATTAATCTTTACCTTTTGGAATAAACCTTTTTCAATAACCAACTCATCTTCTTTGATATAGTAATAATATTTAAAATAAGAAACTAGAGAGGAAATGGTAGAAAAAACAGTTACCGCAATAATTAGATTAGCTATCCAAGGATCTTCCGAACGAGAAGAACTAGACGCACTTAAATTAAAATAAGGTAAAATTAAAAATAATAGAAAGGGCCAAGCTTGTCGAACAAGTTGACGCAAGACCTTCCATAAAATCAGAAAGATAGCGATTGGAGATTGTCTGGTAGGGCTGCTTAATATATTTTGTTTGGATTCAATATTCATTCGAATCTTTGTGTGGTATCTGTATACGTTTTAGTGTCTAATAGATCGTCGGAAGAAGCAATGGGTTCTATACTTTCTACTCGTTCAGTCTCTTGCTCCAATATGTTGGCTTCTTCCTCTGCAATAACCGTTTTCTTTACAATAAACTCTTTGATTTGCTGGGCAGTTTCTCCATGCAAACCAGGGATCGCCAAATCACTTTTACTTCCACCTGCCGTAAAAATTTCTAAAGTATGTAAATCAAACATCCGCTGTATCGGTCCTTGACTAATTTCACAATGCTGCACTCTATTAAATGGAATAGTGGTCGTGCTTTTATATAGGACCCCTTTTCGATGAACAATGTCTTTTTCTCGTAAAACATAGCCTCTAATATCATAGCCTAATTTGACTAGTATAAAGGAAGTAATCATCCAAAAGCACCAAAATGCTAGCAACGCATACCAAAGGGTAGGGTAGTCTGTTACAATAGGCGTTTCTAAGTACACACCAAATAATCCACCTAATAAGAGTAGGAAGAAAATGGTATTACCTATATATCGAACAGAAACATAGTTTCTTGATAGTTTTTGAAACGTTGCTTCCGCTATATGGGGAAGACCAGAGATGTCTATTTCTTGATTTTCGAAAAACATGCTTGCTTTTTATCTAACCACATAGGTACATAGGACACATAGGTTTCCATACTATGTGTCCTATGCACCTATGTGGTTAAAAATTACGTTGAAGTTTATTCAGTGTAGATTTTAAATCTTACAGATATCTAAATAGATAACCCGCAAAATACCTAATTTGTTATAAATCCGTTAATAATATTGTTTTCTATTCCTTTTCTATGCGAAAGGAAGGATATTTGAAGTTACTTATAATGAATTACTTGAAACCTACAAAAATAGAATAGAGAGTAGAGAATAGAGAGCAGAGAGGTATTTCGTTTAAAAAACAACGAAATTTCGTTGGTTTTTAAACGAAAACTGTCTCTATTCTCTGCTCTCCCTTCTCTATTCTAAAAGCTGTATGGCTTTAATACTAAACTATTACAATTTTTGAATCAATCGAACAGAAGTATGACAAAGAAAATATGGAGCTTAATTCCCCTCTTCCTCTTTGCAATCAGCGCAGTTGTTGCTGCGGACGGGCATAAGATAACCGTAAAATTAGACAATTACGAGAAAGATACCTTGCTATTGGGCTATCATTATGGGGAAAAACAATACATAAAGGACACGGTTATAATCAATTCGGAAGGCAATTTTGTTTTTGAAGGATCAGAAGAATTGGACGGTGGGGTATATATTATGGTCATGCCACCAGATAACCAGTATTTTCAAGTCTTAATTAATAGTGGAGAGCAACATTTTTCTTTAAATACAGATGCTACTGCTCCTGCTGCTAATATGAAAGTAAAGGGCTCTGCTGATAATGAGTTATTTTATAATTATATGGACTTTTTGGCTGCTCAGCGACCTAAAGCAGATGCGATAAA
>JALZWC010000809.1 GCA_023300255.1 Saprospiraceae bacterium
GTTTAAAATGCTACTAATCAAAGAATTATATAGAGCCTGCCAAATAAATTTGGCGGCTACGTATGATTCAAAGCTATTAGCGGTCAGCCTGTTCCAGTGATCGGATGAATAAATTGGCTGCCCCAACTTTGTTTTACACTCAATTTAAATAATAAAAAGACCCCAGATATTTTATCTGAGAACATAGATATAGTTGTGCTATTGAAAGAGATATAATGGGTTTTGTAAGGGAGAGTAGGTAGGTGTTTGGGTTAAATAGGAAGTGTTTAAGGTGGTATTTAAAAAGTAGTATCTTAGATGTATTGTAATAATGGTAGAACTGTTCACATCTGAACAGGACTGTTCAAAATCGGACAATTAAAGAGGTCATATTTAATTAAAATATTTCATAAAAATTTAATAATCAATTGGTTAGGTGTTTGGCATGTCCATTGAAATAGAGTAGTTAAATTTAGTAATACAAAATCGCCAATAGCCATGATAAAGAATTACTTTAAAATTGCTCTCCGACATATTTCCAGAAACAAAAGCTATCTATTCATTAATGTGATAGGAATGGGACTTGCCTTAGCTTGTTGTATTATCGCTTTTGTGAATTACCAATATTTTGAAAAAGCAGATAGTTTTTTCGAAAAATCAGATCGGATATTCAGAGTAACAATGGATGATATAGGATCATCCTACACAAAAGGAGATGTAGTAGCACCACTTGTGCCTAGAGCAGTAGCAGATATTAGCCAAGTAGTAGAAGGAACTCGAATTGAGGAAAAATCAGTTATCGTACAATTAGAGGGACAAGTATTCTCGGAAGATCTTAGTGCAGTAGACCCTAATTTTTTAGAGGTGTTTTCCTATACCATTCAACAAGGAAATGAAAAGGCATTAAAAGACCCTGCCAATGTTGTTGTAACTGAAAAAATAGCTCAAAAATATTTTGGAAATACGAATCCTATAGGACAGATATTGAGCATTAATCCGGGACAATCCTGGCAAAAAGAATTAATAGTAGCAGCGGTGATCCAAAATCCACCCCCTAATTCAGCCTTGCAATTTGATTTACTTACACATATTTCTTTTTCTGAAATAGGCCCATCCGCTGATACACTCAGTCAATGGGATAATCCTATCACTGCTAGTTTCTTGGTGTTGGATGATGCACAAAATGCAAATGAAGTAGTTCAACAACTCAAACGATATATGCCTTTAGAAAATGAACAGGACAATTGGAGGCAAGTAACCCAGTACCATCTTCAGCCAATGGGTTTGGTATATAAAGAAGGAGGAGGATTATTTAACAACAATCTTCGTAAACTGGAAAATCCATTGATTGCTACCGCACCTGGCATTATGGCATTATTGATCTTGTTGACTGCTTGTTTGAATTTTACCAACACAACTATTTCTTTTTCCAATAAGCGTTTAAAAGAAATGGGGGTACGAAAAGTAATGGGAAGTAATCGACGACAATTAGTTATACAACTATTAGGAGAATCTTTCTTGATCTGTTTATTAGCACTATGTTTTGGGATGCTGATTGCCCAATTATTAATTCCCTACTATAACGAACTCTGGGAAATGATTCATATCAATTTGGTACTTGATTATTTAAGCTATCCTTTATTAATAGTTTTTATGGTAGGTACCTTATTCGTTACTACTTTTTTGGGTGGAGCATATCCTGCCTTTTATATGACTTCCTTTCAGACGACTCAAATTTTCAGAGGAACGACAAAATTTGGAGGCGATAGCTGGTTAGTACGTTCTCTGCTTGGTATTCAAATTGTCATTTCTTTGATTAGTATTATTGGTGGGATCACCTTTGCTCAAAATGCCATTTATCAACAAGAATTAGATTTAGGATATGATACCAAAAGTATCATCAATATACCGATTGATGGAGAAGAGACTTATGAGAAATTAAAAGCAACTATTTCTTCTAATCCAGCCATTTTAGGGATAGCAGGGTCCAGAAATAATTTAGGATTTTGGGGTTGGTGGGAGAATATAGGAAAACCAGAAGATAATAGAAATGTACAAATGCAACATATTGGGGAGGATTTTTTGGAGGTAATGGATATTGCCATCATTGAGGGAAGGGATTTTGATAAAAATAAAGAACTGGACTATGGATCATCCATTATTATCAATAAAAAATTATTAGAAGAGCAACAATGGGAATCAGCTATCGGGAAAGAATTAGAAGTAGGTAGTAAAAAATTTAACGTCATAGGTGTAACAGAAAATTTTATTCCTACTTCTCTTTTTGAAGCTCAAGGCCCGCTCATATTTACTTTTAAAAAGCCAAGCGCTTATAGAATCCTTAAAGTAAAAGGAAACGTAGATGAATTAATTGCGACTAATAATTATTTAAAATCTACTTGGGCAAGCCTGTTTCCTTATACTCCTTATGAAGGATATTATCAAGATGAAGTATTGGAAATTTCTCTATTGGTGAGTCAAAGTATTAGTAAGTTATTTATTTTTCTAGCTTTGATTGCGATGCTATTGGCTGCAACGGGTCTCTATTCCTTAGTCTCTCTGAATCTATTAAAGCGTGCTAAAGAAATTGCTATCAGACGAGTCATTGGTGCGTCTACAGGTAATCTTGCTTTCTTATTGAATAAGCATTATTTGTTGATTTTTTTAGTAGGAGGTGTATTGGGGGGAATTGGCGGTTTATACGCTGCTCAATTTTTATTGGAGCAAATTTTTCAGACTCATCAAGGAGTGAGTATTCCTGCTACTCTTTTAGCAGTTGGTTTCGTTTGTTTAATTGGAGCGGTGACGATAGGTGGAAAATTGTTTGGGGTCTTAAGAACCAATCCTGCGGAGACTTTGAAGAGTGATTAGATTCGTATGAGTGTGTAAAGAATTGGGGGAAAACACATATAATGTTGACGAATTTACCACATAGATAC
>JALZWC010000810.1 GCA_023300255.1 Saprospiraceae bacterium
ATGACGGAACAACACCGACGAATCCTGCCTTAAGAGTGAATGATAATGGAAGAGTAGGAATAGGAACAACTGCTCCAGGCGCAAGATTTATGGTTGTCGGAGAAGGTGTAACTAATAGTACAGCAGCAGTTAATATAGCCAATTCAGCAGGTACTTCTCTTTTCCATATTAAAGATGATGGTCGAACAGGTATTGGTACGAGTTCGCCAGGCGCCAGATTTATGGTAACTGCTTTAGGCAATAACAGCAGCACCTTTGCTATGAATATTGCAAACAGCATGAACCAATCTATGTTAGCAGTAAGAGATGATGGTAGAGTAGGTGTAGGCACAACTTCTCCAGGTGCTAAATTTATGGTAGTTGGTGCAGCAGGAGCTCCTGCAATGAATATATTACATAATGGAGCAACGCCGACAAATCCAGCTTTAAGAGTAAACGATAATGGCCGAGTAGGAATCGGTACAACTACTCCAGGCGCAAGATTGATGGTTGTTGGAGAAGCTGGAGCACCTACTTTTAATGTATTACATGATGGTGCTAATCCAATGAACCCTGCCTTAAGAGTAAATGAAAATGGTAATGTAGGAATTGGAACAACTAATCCTGCATATAGACTGGATGTAGATGGAGATATTAATGCTTCTGGTATATTAAGAGTAAATGGAATGATGGTCGCATCTGATAGTCGATACAAAAATACGATTGCAAATTTGGCGAATAGTTTAGCGATTATTGGTCAATTAAGAGGGACTACCTACTTCTTGAATAATACGAAAGTATCTACGGAAGAACAATTTGGTTTTATCGCTCAAGAAGTAGAAAAGGTATTACCAAATTTGGTAATGACCGATCAAGAAGGGTATAAGGCCGTAAATTATGTAGGCTTAATTCCTGTTTTAACGGAAGGTATTAAAGATCAACAAAAAGAGATTATTGACTTACAAAAAACAACGGTATCTCAACAAGAAGAAATTAGCGATCTTAAATCACGTTTAGCAAAAATTGAAGCATTCTTAGAAGGAAATAAATAATTAATAACCCTTTAAAAATTTATCTTATGAACTATTTTAAAAAAGGGCTGATTCTTCATTTACTTTTCTTTTCAATGCTTCCTTTTGGAATTGCACAACTAACGGTTCAAGGCTTACTACATATCCAAGACGATGCCTTATTGCACGTTCAAAATGATCTAGTAATCCAGACAACAGATTGTGCGGTAGAAAATAATGGAACTTTAGCAATTGGAGGAAATTTAGAAAAAGAGGATGCAGCTACTTTAAATAATAACCCTAATGGATCAGGTACTAGTACGGTCCTATTGACGGGAACAGCGACTCAGCGAATTGATGGAAACTTTATAGGAGACCAAGGATTTTATAATCTAGAAATTGATAAACCTACAGGAATGGTTGAATTGAATAGTGATATTGAAGTCACTCAACAGTTAACTATACAGGAAGGCAAAATACGAACAGATATTTCATCTGGATCTCAATCAAGTGATTATCAATACGAAATCTTTGTTAGCAATCCGGCAGAGGATGCGATAGATGGGAATTTAACAGATGGATATATTGAAGGGAATTTAAGACGTTCTGTTTCAGGAATGGGGACTTATTCTTTTCCTGTGGGATTCACAGAAACAGAGTTAGCGACTATTCAATTTACAAGTCCTGCTAATTCTTCTGAGGTGACGGCTACTTTTGAAAATCGGATAGTTAGTCAAACTGGATCTACTGCTACTTGTGACAATGCCCAAACTGTTGCTGTTAATTGTGTAATGGGAAGTTGGAATATTCAAGGAAATAGAACAGGAGACACTTATAATGTTAACTTAAATCCTGGCACTAATTTGATAAGTAATTGCCCAACTGCAACTACTTTCTTTGTAGCTAAAGATGGACAAATAAATTGCCCAGAAGATGTCAACATAACGGATGGCATCCGAAGTACTGGATTTACTGATTTTGGTGTTTTTGATATTCCTACAACGGGACAATCTAATGTCGAATGTGGATTAGTTAATCCTATAGCCACTTATCATGGTGAAAGAAGATCAACAATTGTTTGGCCAGATGTACCTAATGCTAAAAGGTATATACTTCAGGTTCGATTTAAAGGTATGACTAGATGGGTGGTGACTGTTACTCTCCGTTCGTCTGGTGCCTTTGTTCATGCTCCTCCTAATAGAGAATATGAGTATAGAATTCAGACAATCTGTGAAGGTAGCGAATCGGAGTATACTCAAGTATTCGAATGGTCTGCTTTTGGAGATGGAGGTTTATTATCAGCAGAATCAAGAAATTCCAAAAGCTTTCAAGCAGATGTAATTATTGATGAAGTATTAAGAAATTCATTGGAGGCCTTCCCTAACCCGGTTAATGATTATTTGCAATTGAATTATTCTCCTAACACGGACAATGCTCAACTCAAAATTTATCATGTAAGTGGTAGAGAAGTATTAGAACAAACTTTGAGTAAAGATCAATCTTATCATCGTATAGATATGCAAACTTTGTCGGAAGGTATTTATATGTTGACTATACTGGAAAAAGGACAACAAATTCAATCGCAACGAATCATTAAGGAATCGATTAAGTAAATCTTAGTTATTCAAAAATAGGTAGTACAAAAAATGGTCAATGACATGTAGACTATAAGGTGATCCTTGTAGTCTACATTCATTTTTCAATACTTTTTCTGAATTATTTAATGCTCTTTTATTCCATCATCCCATCTAGTATATCGATAGTACCATCTGCCCGATAAGTAATTTCTGCAACTTTGATACTTCTTAAATGCGTTACGCCACCAGAAAGTTTACTGTCATGATGAAATACATACCATTTGCCTTCAAATTCACAAATACTATGGTGGGTAGTCCAACCTACAACGGGGGTCATAATTACGCCACTATAGATAAAGGGACCATAAGGACTATCTCCAATTGCATAGCATAGCATATGAGTATTGCCGGTGGAGTAGGAAAAATAGTACTTGTCCTTATATTGATGTAACCAAGCTGCTTCAAAAAAACGTCTATTATGATCCCCTGCTTTTAAAGGTTCACCAGATTTGTCAAGAATTAGTACATCTTTTGGTGCCTCTGAAAATTCCAGTAGATCATCTGTCATTCTTGCAATCTTTGGACAGAAAGCAGGCGCATCATCCGCAGGTTCTCCATCATCCGCTATATAGGTACCAGTCTTATATCGTTGGAGTTGTCCTCCCCATAGTCCTCCAAAGTACATGAAATACTCATTTGATTTTTTATCATGGAAAACTGCGGGATCAATACTGAAACTACCTTTAATAGCATTTGGTTGGGCTATAAACGGACCTTCTGGTCGATCACCAACCGCTACCCCAATTCTAAAAATATCGTCCTTATCTTTCGCTGGAAAATAAAAATAATACTTTCCATTTTTGTGTGCAGCATCTGGTGCACACATTTGTCTTTTTGCCCAAGGGACATCTGCTATATCTAGTGCAATTCCATGATCTTTTACTTTTCCATCTATCTCTTCCATAGAAAAGACATGATAATCTTTCATTCCGAAATGATCGCCATTGTCATTGAATGGAATTCCTGCATCAATATCATGAGACGGGTAAATGTATATTTTTCCGTCAAAAACATGAGCCGATGGATCAGCGGTATATATATGTTTTACTAAATGTCTGATTTTCTTTTTCATGGATTTATTTATTAGGAACGAGGAGATATTAAATGTTACCAGTTGGGTTAGTCATTCCCGCCTGTCTAGCAAGCCAGATAGACCCGACTGCGTCAGCGGGCTGGTTTCTGTCTTAGATGAAGGAGTGTAAGCTCCTAAACCGCAAAGCGGATGGGTTGCAAAAAACTAGTGCATAGCAGGGCTACGGACTCTTTTTTTGGCTTTCTAAGACTGGACCTGCCTGCCAAGGCACGCAGGCTATGGTATATACATAAGTATTTGCGTAATTGACGGG
>JALZWC010000811.1 GCA_023300255.1 Saprospiraceae bacterium
TGCGGTTTTCAAAGAGTTCTTAGAAGAAAACCAGCCCGCTGACGCAGTCGGGTCTATCTGGCTAGCTAGACAGGCGGGAATTACTTCGCATTATGGCTCATCTTATTCTGTCTCTTTCACTAAAGAAAAAACGTACTCAAAATAACATTTATTTATATTTCATTCCTGAACAAAATTTCTTTCTTTCCTGTTATCATTTATTCAGCCCTTTTTCATTATAGGTAATAGATACTTTGCTAGACGACTTTTCAATTAGTTAAGTATATCTTTATACTAATTTAGAGCCTAAGATTGGCTTAAATTAGGCTTCTAAGTATTCGGTAGTCTAATCTCAGATCTGTCTATTAATCAACTTCTCTGATAATGTATTTCATGCGTTACCTCATTGTATTACTTTTTTTATTTTTATCTATTCTCGTTTCCGGACAGACTAATTTGTCTAATTATTGGGTGGAGCTCCAAGATAAGCACGAAACAACATATAGTATATTCTACCCGCAAGCTTACCTATCGCCGAGGGCCTTAGCACGTAGACATCGACACCATATCCCAATAGATTCCATGGATTTGCCGGTCAATGAACAATACCTAGCTGTGATTGCAGCGATGGATGTTCGTATAAGGCATACTTCTAAATGGTTAAATTCGGTGACCGTAGTCACGACGGATAGTCTTGCACAGCAATTAAAAGAACTGACTTTTGTAAAAAAAGTAGAACGGGTAGGGCGCTATCATGAACCAACTGAAAAGAAAGAGAATGTTCGGAATGTACCTATAGAATCATATGAACGGACGCCAGGTTACTATGGCTATGGTTCGTTACAAATTAGTATGGTGAATGGCCATGCTTTACATCGCTTAGGGTATCAGGGTACAGACGTATATGTAGGTGTTCAAGATGGTGGATTCAATAAAGCAGATGTAATGCCTTTTTTTGATAGCTTAAGGGTACACGATCAACTATTACCAGGTAAAGACTTCGTGGATGGAGATGACTATATCTACGAATCAGCGGCACATGGTAGTTCCGTATTGTCCATAATGGCTAGTAACCTACCTTACTTATATGTAGGAACGGCCCCAAAAGCGACTTATCTCTGTATGAAAACGGAAGATGTTCGATCTGAATCAATTACAGAAGAATGTAATTGGGTAGCTGCTATAGAGTATGCAGATAGTATGGGAGTTGATGTGATTAATTCTTCCTTAGGGTACACTGAATTCTCAGAAGACACGATGAATTATGAGTACGATGATTTAAATGGACAGATATCAAGAGCATCAAGAGCTGCAGAGGTGGCCTTTTCAAAAGGGGTTTTTGTAGTAAATAGCGCAGGTAATTCAGGAGCTGGCTCTTGGAAATTCGTGGGGACACCAGCTGATAGCCGAGGGGT
This sequence comes from Saprospiraceae bacterium, assembly GCA_023300255.1. Classification (GTDB taxonomy): domain Bacteria; phylum Bacteroidota; class Bacteroidia; order Chitinophagales; family Saprospiraceae; genus JAFMDF01. Next base: position 1,395 of record JALZWC010000811.1, read on the forward strand.
ATTTGCTATTGGTGCAGTAACACCGAGCAGGAGTAGAGCAAGATTTAGTTCTTTTGGACCGACTTCCGATGGACGTATTAAACCTAATATCTCTGCTATGGGACAGCAAGTAGCAGTGGCCTCTCTTAAAGGATATGATATTAGCGTAAGTAATGGTACTTCTCTATCCTCGCCTTTGATTGCAGGATTGGTGGCAAATCTAAAACAAGCTTTTCCTCATAAGAGTAATGAAGCCATTCAATTAGCTATTGAACAAAGTGCGAGCCAAGCCAATGATCCAGATAATGTATTAGGGTATGGAATTCCAGATTTTTACAAAGCTTATAGTTTATTAAAAGGAAATAATAACAAGCAATTGCAAGCAGTAGAAATTTTTGCATCGAGGGACCAATTAGAGATCATCTATTTGGCACCTATAAATGACAGAGCGATTTTATCTATCTATGATTGGTCTGGAAAAGTACACTTAAAAAGAAAAATACCTGCGAAAAAACAATTTGAAAGTACTTTACTGGAATATAAGTTACCTAAAGGCGTTTATTATTTAAGTTTAGAAATGGAAGAGGAAGTTCGTCAAGTCTATTTTGTAAGATAAAGTGGTAAGTATAAAGTATAAAGTATGAAGTTCTGAGACGTTGACAACCAATGTTTAAAAAATCATAACGGTCTACTTTATTTTGACACTTTTACTAAATTATTTTACAGTGTACTAAGTTAAGAATTAGTTGCCAACGTTCTCCTACTTCCTACTTCCTACTTCCTACTTCATACTTTATACTTTATACTTCATACCTACTACTTCAATAATGATACAAAACACGCTTTTATTTTTTCTGAGTTGTTTTATCACATTGCTCTTTTCATTTAATGAGCCAGCCCCTAGCAAAACAATCGAATTTTCTTTTTATACAGAAACCATCAAGATTCCATACGATCCTGAAATTGTAATTAATCAACGGGTGAAATTAGAAGAAGAGTATATCGTTCAGTTTTATAAAAAAATGGAGCGTGCGCCTTATCAATCTGTGTTGTCAGAACTGCGGACTGCCAAACATCAATATCAATTGAACGATTGGTTGTTTTATGAATTGGTAGAAAAGACGGTGAACAAGGTATTTATGGGTAAAGGCACTTCTTACAAAGTATTAGCTACTTGGTTTTTGATGTCCAAACTTCATTATGATACCCGGTTAGCATTTTTAGGAAATACAGCTTATCTCTATGTTAAGACGTTAGACAATATCTATGAAACGCCAATGATCGAGGAGAAAGGAAGTAGATATTTTGGTTTAACAGAATTACAATATAAAAGAACGAAGCGCTCAAAAGCTATTTATCTATTAAACTTTATTGCGACGCCTAATGGTAAACCCTTTTCCTTAGCTTTCAATCGCTTACCAGCACTCCAATCGACTATTGAGCAAAAAGATTTTTCTTTCCAATGGCGGGAAAAGAAATATAAAGTAGTAGCAGAAGTAGATAAAACGCTTGTTGAAATCATGCGTAAGTATCCAATTATAGATGAGTCTGGATATATTAAAGTTCCTTTTTCCGATAATTTGAAAAACACCTTAATTCGCCAGTTAGGGGCTATTATTAAGGACAAACCAATTAGGCTACAGTTAGAGATATTATCTTCTTTTACTAGGTCTGCTTTTCAATATAAAGAGGATGAAGCTTATTTTGGAAGAAGTAAGCCAATGATTCGAGAAGAAGTATTTCATTATGCTTATTCTGATTGTGAAGACCGTTCGGCGGTGTTTTATGGACTGGTTGATGAATTATTACACCTACCTATGTTGGTTATTGCTTTTTCCGATCACCTAACGATTGCAGTAGCATTAAAAGATTCTATTGGTACAGCAATACGACACAAAGGTAAAAACTACTATATTTGCGATCCCACTGGGCCTAGTAACTCCTCAGAAATTGGTTACCCTCCCAAAGGATATGAACGGAAGTCCTTTGAGATTTTGTTAGACTAATGTTTTAGAAGTCAGATCGCCTACGGCTGTCAGAAGTCAGACCACTACGTTGTCAGAAGCATGCTGCGTCAACATCATAAGTCTGACTACTGACAGCGAAGCGAAGCGATCTGACTTCTGACTTCTGATTTTAATTTTAATTTTGACTTCTAAAAATAAATAATGAGATTCCTCTACTTGCTATTCGTATTTTTAATGTTTACAAGCTGTAAAGCACAACAAGGGATTGTTGATGTAGCAACACCAGTTATGAAGAAGCCTATTCCTGTAAAACAAGATAGTACTCCTGTCGTACCTTACCATCAAATACCTGATTATCCAACATCTTATGAACCGCAAAATGTGGCTGCCAGAATGGTAGATGGATTAGGCTATAGATACCATTGGGTAACTAAAGATTTGCGTCCTGTTGATTTGACTTATCAGCCTAGTGAAAGTGGTAAAACAGTAGCGGAGACACTAGAGCATATGTATGGTCTATCCTTGGTGATTAAAAATGGAGTGTTTGCCCTTCCTAATATCAGACCAGCAGAATCGCCAGAGCATACCTTTGAAGAACGCCGTTTAGCTACTTTGCAAAACTTAAAAGAAGCAAGTATTCAACTAAAGGCTGCCAGTCCTCAAGATTTAGAAAATTTTAAAGTAATTTTTCAAAGAGGAGACAAAATTTCTGAATTTCCTTTTTGGCATTTAATCAATGGACCGATTGCGGATGCTATCTATCATTGTGGTCAGGTGGTTGCGTTCAGAAGAGCTTCGGGTAATCCTCAGCAAACAGGAGTGAATGTGTTTACAGGGAAGACTAAGGAGTAGGTAATAAGTAATAAGTAGGAGGTAAGAGGTAAGAGGTAATAAGTAATATGACGTTGACATCTGATGTTTGATGTTTGGAACTCTCCTTCATCAATTACTTATTTATAAAACGATTTTTCGGTTGACTTGATCATATTGATAAAGTGATTTGGAGGAGTTAAACGTAGCTTAGACCTCTGGTCTGAGTAGCTAAGATATTTTCTTAATTGGAATAAAAGCTATGAATTGGATTACGCAATATTGGATTTTAACAATAGGTTTATCTATAATAGTATTCCCTATTAATGGAATAATTGATGTTTCTAAAACGATAGATCATTCCTGGGAAGCGCCAGGATGGGAAGAACGCACCGAATGGCCAGCCGACTATCCACGCCCTCCTAAAACAGAACAGAGCCTATTTTATATTCAACGAAATTTGAATACGAATACGATTGTATATGACATAGACTTAAAGGATGGAACGATTAAGTCACGGCACCCAATAGACGCTTATTGGCTAAGATATGGAGAAGAAGGGGCTAGACAAGACTTGAGTTGGTTGCAGGCAGTATTAGCCTATGGTTATTCTTCAAAACAGATAGAACAAGGATATCAGATTAAGTTAAAAGCTTATAATGATCGATACTTGCAACTAGAACAAATAGAGGGGCATTGGAAAGCAGTGATGAAGATTAATAATATAGATTGTTACCTTCAAAATTTTTATGTATATGCAGATGAATCAGGTATTTTTCCTGATGTGAAATATGTAGACATATATGGGTATCACCCGGTAACTGGTGCGCTGGAAGTAGAGCGGATACTGAATCAGTAACGAATAGACTTAATTCTGAATGAAAAATTTTGAATTTTGAATGCTTGTAAAACGTTGACAATCAGTAGTCAAATTTTGTTATACGATTTTTT
>JALZWC010000812.1 GCA_023300255.1 Saprospiraceae bacterium
ACTAGTGCATAGCAGGGCTACGGACTCTTTTTTTGGCTTTCTAAGACTGGAAAAGGGCAAGCCAAGTTGAGACAGTTATTATTTCGTCATTCCTTAGTGCTTCCTTACTAAACAAATAATACGGAATTAGTTAACTGCATCTTTTGTCAATCGGAGTGCCCTTTTTTTTTAGGCTTAGTAACGATAAAACACAAGTCTACTCCTTTCTTCAAAACTATTCCCACATGAAAAATTTATTATATAGTATAGGTCTTCTCCTCTTATTATTCGCCTGTGACCAATCTATAACTAAAACAGAAATGATTGGCAATCCACCTGCGAAAGGTTTCGATAGTACGAACTCTGACGATAAGGCAATTGCTATTGCGGATCAGGTAGTCGAAGCCGTTGGAGGTCGACAGAATTGGGAGGCTACCCGCCTAATCAAATGGAATTTCTTTGGTTCTAGAAAACTTGCATGGGACAAACAGACTGGAGATGTTCGGATTGATTATTTAAAAGAAGATTTGACCATACTTTTGAATATTCATACAATGGAAGGAAAGGCGATGCGCAATGATACTTTATTTACAAAAGACCATCTCGAACATAATTCCTTAATGAAAAAAGGAAAGTCGGTCTGGATTAATGATGCTTACTGGTTAGTCTTGCCTTTTAAGTTAAAGGATACAGGAGTGACCCTAAAGCATATGGGAACAGATAATAGTCAAGCAGGAGAATTATCAGAAGTACTACAATTGACTTATAAAAATGTGGGCAAAACGCCTGACAATAAATATTTGGTCTATGTGGATCAAGAAACAAATTTGATTAACCAATGGGATTACTATCCTAGCTATACAGATACCGTTCCTCGATTTCAAATCCCTTGGAAAGATTATCGTTCACACGGAGCTATTCTTTTGTCAGGAGATCGAGGAAAAAATAAATTGACCGAGATTGACGTACAGGCAGAAATTCCTGAAGGTTTGTTTACTGATTTTTAATGAGTGTAAAACAAAGTAGGGGCCATTCCAACCCAATTGGTCCGATCACTTCCACAGGCTGACCGTTAATAGCTGAATTGACAGACTTACAAAGTTTTGCAACTTGGGAAGTCTTGGTTTTCAGGGAATTAAATCTTCCCAAGTCTCGAAGACTTTGTAAGATTCAGAATTAACGGTCAGCCTGTTCCAGTGGTCGGATCAAGCTGCACGTTTCATCCGACCACTGGAAGTGATCGGATGAATTAATTGGCTGCCCCAGGATTGTTCACTCATTGTTAATTATAGATAAACGGAATTTTTAGGTATAAATTTAAGAGTCACAGAGTCACACCACTTTTAAATAGTTCTAGCGGAAGTATACTAATTTAAACACGAAAGCATAAAATCAGCGTTAGACTATCTATTATTTCTAAATTCACCACTTTATAACGCTAACTAATTATAACTATCAATTACAAAAAATGCCGACAGAAGAAAATCAAATATATTTCGATAAAATCGATGAAATCATAGATGACGTATATAAATTTTACAACATGTCAACAAGAAAGGATTTGGTAATGGTCTATGAAATGCAAGAGGATAAAATTTATTCTTATATTTACAAAGAGTATTTAAATAGTTTAAATATAAGGTCGCAAAAAATGCTCAAAAAACAATATAGCGAAGCAGTTAAGACAGGGGAAATTGTACTTTTCATAAGAGATAATTTGAGAAGTAAATTAAAATCATTTACCGTTTAATTTATTACTTTGTTTACACTACTGGACATTTTAAAGAACAGAGAAGCGAGAGCAGACTAGCCCGACTGCCGTCAGGCGGGCGGGGAATAGAGACAGATTTCGTTTAAACCTGCCTGCCAAGGCACGCAGGTCTAATCGAAATACATCTCTACTCTCGATTCTCTACTCTCTTTTCTAAAAATGTCCATTAGTGTATACTTTGTTATACCTTGTACATTAAAATTTAAGAACACAGAAGTATAAAGACAGCGTAATATTTACGCTCTGTGTTCACAATTCAACACATCTTTTTCTCCTAATCTCATGAAACAACAACAAAATATTAGACACCACCATTACTATCGCTTTATCTGTGCTGTTTGTCTACTAAGCCTTCCATTCATATCTCAAAAGATTACCGCACAAGTTGAGCAAACACAAATCCTCTTACCCCAGCAGTACGAAAAAAATGTAAGTAAAAAATCTTCTGCTATCCAAGAGACTTTTTACGAATATCCTTATACGGGCAATGCCATTGACCTCAGTGATTTTAAAAAAATACATCCACAGGCAGATTTACCTGATACGCTTCAAATTGACGCTCCACTCTTAGATACATCAAGTAGTCCAATTATCCTAATGGGATATTTTAAGCAAACACAATTGCATACTACAGATGCATTTGTACTCCTATTAGTGGAAAATATTAATAAGCAGTTCGTTACGTTTTATGTTGATAAAAATCTAGATGGTTACTACTTCAATGATGGACCTCCAATTACCTTAGAAGCAGGAAACAAAGCCTACCCAGTAGAAATAATCCCTCCTAACCAACCCGTCAGAACTTTTTGGTTAGAGCTTCCAGAGCAACCTGATCGAGTTGAAGCTATCCTCAAAGATTTCAAGAAAAAAGAAAAAATTAAGATTATTAATCGTTTTACGGTGGAGTTTCATGCAGGGGTAGGAAGTGGAAAAACGCTATATCAATTTGATGATCTTAACAGAGGATTTCCTACTTGGTACAGTGTTCAACAATCTGAAAAATATTTGGGCGTAGCTCTTAGCTATGATATACCTATACTTAGAGTAGGTGTTAGTGCTACTTACCAAAATCTTTTCCATTATACTTCTTATACTAATATTAGACATGATAATCCCGAAGTGCTTATAGACCCTAACACTAATCAAAGAAGGATACGAGAAAATGTGCAAATAGAACGAAATATTGATCGACACGCTAAAAACAGACTACAGTGGGGTGCTTTTTTAATGGGACGAATTCCTATTAAGAAATTTGCAGAATTACAACCAATCGTTGCTGTTGGTAAGATTAGTACACTTCCGAATGAATATTTATCGGATACAAGGAGGGGCGTTAATATCAGCTATGCTTTACCAGCTAATACTTTTATAGAAACAGGATTGCGGTTTGAATTTACGGCAGGTCAACAAAGGGCTTTTTTTATTGGTATTAGTAGGTATGAATTACAATGGAAACCTAGTGATTTTCTAGAAGAAGGGCAGGCAAATTATCAATCAACGGCCAATACTTGGAAGGCTTTGTTGGGGTATCGATTGGCTTTATAAAAAAATGGTTGATTGAATTATAATAATTCAATCAACCATTTAATAAATCTGTTACTGTTCAGCCCCCATAGGGAACCCTTCCCAACCTTTCTTTTTTAAGAGGGGGTCGGGGGGAGTGTTCTAGCGAATGTCTGAATAGTTATATTATCTTATCTATTCCATCCTACTCTTGCATTAAAAATATCTATTTCAGCTTCCGAAGGAGAATTAGAATTAAATAAGTACTCCTCAGAACCATAGTGCCATCTTACTGGAATAGCAGTACCAGAAACTGGAGTTAAAGCAGGAATACCTGTTCGTCTCCAATCACTATAATTTTCTGGCTGTAAGAACATCGCAATATATTTTTGCGTCATGATCTGTTCCAGCGTTAAATTACCAACACCTGGAGCAACAGCTTGTTGAGCGATATAAGCATTGTATGCATCCTCTCCTAAACCCAAACGAGTAAAAGAAGCGCTGATACCTGCTAAGTAAGCATCATATCCAGTCTGAGAAGCACCATTTCTAAAATCCGCTTCTGCAATGATAAATTGCATTTCTCTATAAGTAATTAACTCAGATAGAAAATCTGCTACTAAATAAGTGTGATCTGTTATAAAAGTTTGATCCATAACAGCTAATCTATCTGAATCGTTTAAGCCCGTCATTAAAGCACGCATCGTTGGGTGAAATTCAATATCCCCTGTTCTATCTCTATTAAAACGGTACCATCCTCCTGCTGCATTCGCATCAGGGTATTGGTAAGCCATATTATCAGCAGCACTTTCAAATGACTGCATTGCTTCACTCATTGCTCCTGCATAGTTGTTATCTTTCATAAAGCCTCTTGCTTTAATCCCATGAGCTGCTTTTGTCCACTTAGCAATATCTCCACCGTAAAAAACATCTTCTGCCCCAGGTACAAGAGGCCCTGGTGCACCACCTAGTAAGCTAATCCCTTCATCTAATAAGGTATAAATCGCTGCATAAATAGCACTTTGTGTATCATATGTAGGATTCGTAGCATCTATCCCCTGTAAAGCGTCAGAGTAAGGCATATCATCCCATACATCTGTTGCCATCATTAAATTAAAAGCTTCTTGTACATCTAAAATACCGGTATAATGCCCCAAGCCATCTGCTTGTGTAATTGCTTTTGCTATTTTTATTTCATTCAATGTATTTTCATACAAATTCGTCCAAGCATCATCAAAACGATTCGGTGTTAGACCAGTGTATTGATTAAAAGCAGACCATTGTCTTTCTACTCCTTCTACTTGTTGGACCAACATAGAATTAAATCTAGAAAAACTACCTCCATAATTATCTGCTAACGCAATTTGAAAGGCTGGTAGCTGGGCACTCACAGGAACAAATGTAGGATTATTAGGATCTCTATTTAAATCCCCTCCTAAAAAGTCTTCACAGCCTACTGTTGAAAAGGCTAGCATAAAGACTAATAATATATGCTTGTATATTTTCATATTTTTTGTTTAATAGTCGGACAAAAGAGACTGACCATTTTTTAAGTTTTCAATGTAAAATGTCAAAAATCTATTGTAGATTTTCTCTCTTCTTAAATTAAAAACAAATTGGTATCTCTTTTTTTCGCGTCCTTTTAATGATTTTTATAACTCGTTCAGATGTTGGCTTAAATGTTCCGAACACTCAAGCCAACATCTAAATAAATTAAAAATATCTTAGAAGTTAAAAGATAAAGAGAACAGAAGAGACCTCGTACTAGGATTATTGAAATAATCAAAGCCTTGTCCATTACCTGTACCTGTCAAACTAGTTTCTGGATCAATACCATCGTAATCTGTACTCAACCATAAGTTTCTTCCAGAAATGCCAAACTTACCTCCCTTCATCCAGTTTGTTGCTGGAAAACGGTAGGATACACCTACTTCTCTTAATCTAACCCATCCACCATCTTGTACGAATTGTTCTCCTACAGCACCAAAACCTCCTAAAGAAGACGTCCAGTAACTTTGATCTCTTACCACAGCAATATCATTTGGCGTACCATCTGATGCTTTTACTCCTTCAATAACAGTTGGTGTTTCTTCTCTTGTATCAGCTGTCAATTGAGAACGTCCGAAGAATGATAATGCCCAAGCTGTTCCATTCCATAAATCTCCTCCTTGTCTCCAATCTAATAAAAAGTTCAAGCCAAAGTTTTTGTAAGAGATTGTGTTATTCCAACCCAAAATAAAATCAGGATTTGGATTACCTATCGCTCTTTGAGCTGGATCAACTGCTTGGTAGCCAAATTCTGAACTTGTTGGATCGTCGTTAATTACCACTGGTCCACTTGGGATATTCAAACTTTGATCTCTATCTGTTCCTGCATCTGCTCTTAGATAAGCTCCTCCGAAGATCGCTCCATATTGATTGCCTTCTACTAAGTACGTTCCTGCTGTATTAAATCCTGCTAAGAATAAACGCTCAATACCTGGTGCCAATTTCGTTACGATATTCTCTGATTTCGTAAAATTCACTTGCGTATCCCATGTAAATCCTTTTGATCTAATTGGTGTCGCATTTATCGTCAATTCAATCCCTTCTGAAGACATTTCTCCTGAATTCAACCATACATTAGTAAAACCAGTAGATGGAGTCAATGAAGCATTCAAAATAGCATCTTTCACTTCTCCGTTATAATAAGTCGCATCAATACCAAATCTTCCATTAAAAAATCTTAAATCAACACCCACTTCAAATGTAGTCGTTTTCTCAGGTGTAAGATTGCTATTACCCAATAGTGATGATTGATCAAAGGCAGATACCCCTGCTATAGGAAAATTAATATTATCTCCCCAGCCATCTCCTATACTAGGAGAAACGAATACCGATTGGGTAGAATATGGACTCGGAGGTCCTGCACCTACTTCTGCATAAGACAATCTTAGCTTACCAAAAGATAAAGGTCCTTTATTCTCCATCATTTCTGTAAACACGAGTCCTAAAGAAACAGAAGGATAGAAAAAGCCAGTATTATCCACTCTAAAGTCATCAGGATTTCCCAAACGAGAATCATAATCTTGTCTAGCTCCTACCGTAAGGTATAAAGTACTATTCCAATTAGCAGCTACCTGCCCAAAAAAGCCTAATGTTTTATACTTCTCGATATCTTCAGAAGAAGATAAATTAGTCGCATTACTAATATCTAGAAACCCAGGAAATACCAAACCAGTACCATCTGTAGTAGATTGGTGGTTATCGAAAGAAAATACATTGATACCAGCTACATAGTCAAAGCTGATTTCATCTGTAAGAGGTCCACTACCCAAAACCGTAAAGTTATTATCGTATTGTTGCGTATTAAATTCATCATGAAGAACCGCACCACTCGCATTCGTTCTAGAACCAACCTCAAATACTTGCTTTCGTATATCACTTGTTATATCATATCCTATATTCACTCCAAATCCTAACCAATTGTTCACCATATAATCTGCTTTGACGTTACCAAACGTTCTTGATACGTCCTCAAAGCCTAGTGCATTATTAATAACCCAATAAGGATTATCATAACCACCACCTCCTCTATAGTTTCTTTGACTACGATCTGGAAACTCATAAGCTGATGCTTCATTAACTGCATCTTCTGGAGAAAATCCATTTGCGTTATCAAATGAAACAGGCGTTCTAAGTTGACCTAATAATAAACCAGAAGTATTAGATCCTTGCTGTACTCTTACGTAATCTGACTTCGTAAAATTAACAGAACCAGAGATTGTCAAATTATCCATTGGTCTCAACGTCGAAGCCAATTTGACTGTCTTTCTTTTGTATTCGTTATTAGGTACCACTCCATCTGAGCGTAAATCTGACCCAGAAAGTCTAAAAGTCGCTTTTTCTCCACCTCCAGAAATCGCTAGAGAATTAGTATAAGTATATCCTGTCTGATAAAATGGATTCACGTTATCATATACATTAGCAGGAGTACCATTACCTGTACCTCTTGGTACTAAAAATCCATTCTTGTCATAGTTATAATTCCCATCTGTATCATACGCAGTTCTACCTGTTGGTGCGTCTGGGTGATTTCTATCTGTAGAAAATTCTAAATCAGCAATTCTTGGTCCCCAACTACCTGAAGCACCTGTAGAAGGATCTCGATAAGCTCCACCACTACCTTGTGCATAGGTGTTTTGCAAATCAATCATGTTAGAAATCCAATCAACTCCAACAGAAGAAGAAAAACTTACTTCTACTCGCTCACCAGCCGAACCTTTTTTCGTAGTAATTAAGATAACTCCAGTTGCACCAGCAGTACCATATAAGGCAGTTGCTGCAGCTCCTTTCAATACGTTAATAGACTCAATATCATCTGGATTCAAATCCATTAGTCGATTAGAAGCCGCTGTCCCAGCTGTAGAAGCCTGAGATGTTAAAGTTTCATTGTTCGTACGAACACCATCAATAACGATCAATGGTTGGTTATTTCCTACCATAGAGGTTACCCCTCTAACTAGTATTCTAGAACCACCGCCCGCAGAACCAGAAGAACGCGTTACTTGTATACCCGATGCTTTTCCAACTAAGGCATCTACTGCATTAGAAGAACCTGATCGAGCAATATCACTACCGTCTACTTGTTGAACGGCATACCCTAAGGCTTTTTCTTCTCTTTGGATACCCAGTGCTGTTACGACTGCTGTCTCTAAGGTAACACCCTCTGACAATACAGCGTCCACAATATTAGAAGCTCCTAGCTCTATTTCTTGTGTATCAAATCCTGTGTAACTAATAATTAAAGTCGTTCCTCCATCTGGTACTTCTAGCGTATAAACGCCATCGAAATCTGTCACCGTACCGGTGGTTGTTCCTTTGACTAAAATACTAGCTCCAATCAAGGGTTCTACCCCATCAGTAAGTGTACCTGAAATAGTACGTTGGGCTAGGAGATACCCCGATAGGAATAAGAATGTTCCTAAAACTAGTAAAAGTTTTTTCATACTTAATTTTTTTTGAATAAAATATGTATTGTGGCATGAATAAGCCATCAAACACAATGACTATTTATTAAAATGTAATTACTTCGTATATAATTCAAGCTCTAAGCTAGTAAAACAATTTATATTTTTATAAGCTTAACAAATATTTATTGATTTGTAAATTATATTTTATTTTAAATTATATGATATTATTTTTACTAAACTTTAAATAACGGCAATAGTAGGACTTACTGATTGGTTCAATCGAGTAGATTATTGAAATACGGATTATTATTTACTATTATATGCGAGCTAAGAGTTGAATTGGGCGTACTGGTTATTAGATGTAGCTAAATCGTGCCGTAGGTATGGTATGCTGGTAGAAAAGGGTAATATTCGTCGATTCTCGTGCCATAGGTACGGCATGTGAAGTATAAGTTGGTCACATGCTGTACCTACGGCACGAATAACACACATCAAGTTATGATTACACCCGTTGAATTTTAGGCTACCCGTCTAATGTTGGTCAAGATGGCAGAAATTTTCAAAATGGCTGTCATCTACACTGCTAAAAATCAATGAATTGCAATCTATTGAATTTGAGT
>JALZWC010000813.1 GCA_023300255.1 Saprospiraceae bacterium
CTAAAAAACTAAGCATAGCTGGGCTACGGTTCTTTTTTTAGGGTTTCTTAGAAGGAAAAAGGACAGTATAAAATGTTTAATTTATTATTTTAAACTGCCCAACAAGAAATACAACACTCCTAGTTATACGGTTTATTGGACAACCAAAAGCAGCAAATCACCTACCTCTATTCGTTATAACTAAAAACAGCTTTATGAAAATATTCTTCCTTACCTATTGTCTATTACTTTCTTCCCTTTCTCTTTTTGCGTTTGATTCTATTTCCTCCACTATTCAAAAAGCGGTTGTCTATCCTAATGGAGCTACTGTTCATCGAATAGCAAAAATAGAAGTACCCAAAGGAAATACCACTCTGATTATTCATCAACTACCATTGAACATACAGGAGTCATCTATCAATATTTGGTTACCCAAAGGAGTCTTATTGTTGTCTCATAATTTTAAAAAACAATTTATAGATATAAATAAAATACAATTAGCCCTAACGAAAAAGCACCAAACTGTGGCAGATAGTATTGCAGTGATAGATTTACAAATAACCACTTTAGAAGGACAAGAATATATCTTAAATGAAAACAGAAAATTATCAGGTAATGAACAAGACGCTTTTACAGTTGCAGAACTCCGAGCATTAAATGCCTTCTATGGAGAGGAAATGTTGCTAATAAAACAACAACTTTTTCAGTTGGGTCTAGAAAAAAGACAGTTGAAAACAAATTTAGCGGCCATCAATGCTCAACGTAATCAAGATGGACAAACAACAGCCAAAGGAGAAGGTCAATTACTATTAGAAGTATCTTCCAATATAGCTCGAAGTGTGAATATTGATTTCTCTTATTTTACTGCCCAAGCTGGTTGGATACCTACTTATGATTTGCGAGTAGAAGGAGGCCAGTCTAATATCGAAATTAGTTACAAAGCTTCCGTTTTTCAAAATACAGGAGAAGATTGGAATCAGATACAACTCTCCTTATCGAATGCAGAACCCACTATTGATTATTCTCTTCCTGAACTATCTCCTTATTATTTAAACTTTAATAATTATTACACTACTACTACCAGTTTCACATCTATAAGTGGTGTAATACGAGGAACAGTATACGATGACAATAATGAAGTTCTCATTGGCGCAACAGTTATGGTAAAAGGAACGAATATTGGAACTTCCACCAATATTGATGGGGAATTTGTATTAAACGTACCTACAGGCAGTAAGTATCTAGATATCAGTTATACAGGCTATAATGACACAGAAATTCCTATTACGCATCGCCAATTGATCGCAAGATTGAATGATAATGGGATGGCCTTAGATGAAGTAGTCGTTACTGGATATGCTAGTAGAAGTAAAGTAGAAAGAGACTATACTCCAAAAAAACAACAGGCTCTTCCTACCAAAATTGCTCGTTCCCAAACTTCGTTTTCTTACAATATAGACGTCCCTTACTCCATTCCTTCCACGACCAATAGAAAATCTGTCCTTATTAAAACAGAAAAAGTAGCAGCTGATTTTGAATATATCGCAATGCCCAAAATCACCGAAACCGCTTTCTTAACTGCTAAAATTGATGATTGGCAATCACTAGATTTATTGGCGGGTACCGCAAATATTTTTTTAGATAATAAATATGCAGGACAGACTTTCCTTGAAAATAAACCATTAGAAGATGCTTATATATTGTCTTTAGGAAAGGACGATGAGGTCTTTGTAAAAAGAACCTTACAAAAAGACTATCAACGACAACGGTTTATTGGAGGTAACAAAGAAGAAACCAGAAAATGGGTTATAGAGGTTCGAAACAATAAAACAACAACTATCACAATTAGAGTGATGGATCAGTTTCCAATCTCTAAAAATGGTGCTATTAAAATATCCGTAGAGGAGATTTCCAATGCTGTCCAAAATAAAGAAGAAGGTTTGCTTACTTGGACAACGACTTTGGCAGCTAGACAGCAGTGGAGTAGCTTACTTACTTATAAAGTGAAATATCCGAAAGATAAGCGGCTTATAGTTGATTAATGAAAGAGATAAAGGGAATCATATTTTTTTATAATTAGCAATGTGCAATTAGCAAAGCGTTAAAAAAAACAAGTCGTTAACTCGTATTGCTAATTGCACATTGCTCCCTACTCATTATGCAAACTATCTATAGGATTAGCATTTGCAGCTAAAAAGGTCTGCGAAATAACCGTCACCAATCCCAAAACCAATAAAATAGAAATTCCTGATAAAATCAGCATCGGCGTAATCGCCATTCGATTGGCAAAGTTTTGCAACCATAAATTAGCCCCAGCAATGGTAAGGGGAGTAGCAATCAGAATGGAAATGGCAAGCAAAACAAAAAAACCTTTAGATAAACGCCAGATGATATTTCCTCTACTAGCTCCTAGTATTTTTCTAATCCCAACTTCTTTCATTTTAGTTTCTGTAGTGTAAATAACAATCCCCAATAAGCCCATGCAAGCAATGAGGATAGATAGAAATCCTACGAAGCCAATCATCTTAGATCCTATTTTAAAAAACTTAGATAAATAATAGACCCGCTCATCTACGAAAAATCCAGTCATGGTTTTATCCGTTATGCTTATCTCTTTCCAAATTGCATGGACAGCTGCTATTGTTTCGGGAATATTATTAGCCTCATCAATGCGAATATTGGCATTTCGTTTATTATTAATATTTTGTCGAAGTAGATAGGGTCCAACAGGATCAAACCAGATATTAGTTTGATGAAAATTATTCGTTACTCCTACTATCGACAGATGGAGGCTATCAAAATAAATACTTTGTCCAATGGCTAAGTCGGGTGTGGCAAAACCCATTCTTTTAGTAGCCAATTCATTCACCAGAACAAATTGTTCCGTATTAGTAGTAGTATTAGGTAGGTTATTACCTGCTATAATTTCAATTTCAAAATTATCTAAAAAGTTAGCGCTTATTTGATTTTTATAAATTAGTAACGAGTCTTGTCTATCATTATAACTGATCATCCCCCCCGCTTGTACCGATGTTAATAATATCACACTAGAAGCGGAGACTTCTTCTACGCCTTTTATTTGTCGAACTTTTTGAGCAAATAATTCATAGTCTTCTCCTTCCATTTTCACATTGTAGATATTTTGAAAATTTAATCCAATATCTGCATTCAAAACATGTCGTTCCTGCTGTAACACAATAATAACAGTCAAGATAAAAAGTAAGGCAAAAGTAAATTGAATGGTGATCAATATTTTTTGAACACTTCCTCTCGCCAATAATTTAATATTCGATAATTTCTGAATGGCTTGAACAGGTTTTAGTTTTGCAATAGTTATAGCTGGTAAAAGTCCTGCTACTAATCCAATCAATAAACTAAATCCTATAAATAGGATATACAATTGTGGTGAACGTTCTAAATGAACCATTTGAGCAACAAAAGGATCAAGCCCTATAAAAGCAGGAATTAAGAATTCTAACAAAAAAACGGCCACCAATAAAGACACTAAAGAAAAGATAATCGCTTCTCCAATGATCTGTTTAATAACATCTCTTTTACTTGCGCCTAGCACTTTCCGAACGCCAATTTCTTTAGTTCGTTTCAAAGCTTTCGCAATAGACAAACTAGTATAATTAAAACAAGCAGAAAGAATAACTATTAAGCCTAAGACCATTAAAAAATATAAGATAAAGGAGGGTGTTCCATGACCTATTTCATTTCCCAATTCTTTGCTTGGATAAATATCTCCTAAAGATTGAGCCTGTAATAGATATTTGTCTTTTCCATCTTTAATGCTGTAGTCTGCCGCTATAGTAGTTAAGGCTTCCTTCAATTGATTTTGCGAAGCACTTTCATCTAGTAACACATACACCAAGCCTTTCCATATTTCAAAGTACTCATCATGAATATCTGCATTTTTTCTTTCGGCAGCATTGAATACCTCCACAGTTGCATAAGAAATCAAATAATCAAATTGAATATGAGATCGGACAGGCGGATCAGGGAGAATACCCGTTACGGTAAAGGTGCCCAATCCTTCTAATTCAACATCCTTATTAAGAGGATCACTATATGGAAAAAAAAGCTTCGCTGAGCTTTCTGTTAAAACGATCGACCGTGGCTGCAATAAAGCCGTTCGTTGATCTCCTGCCACCCAGCCAAAAGAGAAAACCTCTAAAAAATCTTGATCTACAAAATATGCCCAGACGTCCGTAGAAATTTTCTTTTCCCCTATTAGTACTTCTGGTCCTGCATGTAAGAAACGAACGATACCTTTAATAAATGGATAATCTTCTTTAAGGTCTTCCGCTACCGTTAGTGCTGTAGTAGCAAAATTCGGTTTTTGTGGTACTTGCTCCATTGATTTGGCAGAGGTTACTCTGAAAATTTGATCGCCTTTCTCATGGAAGGTATCATATCCATATTGATCTGTCAATATCATAATCAACAATAAGCAAACAGACATACTAGTGGCTAGACCAAAGATATTAAGAGCGGAAAACAACTTGTTATTCCACAATTGACGTAAAGCTATTTTTAGGTAATTTTTTAACATAGTCGAGTGGTTGTTTGATTGTTAGTATCTAAACTATTTATTCACTACAGTCTTTTCTCTATTTCTTCAATTGTTCCTTTCATAATAATTATTGTTCCAGTTGGGTCCAATAATAGATAATTCGGAAAGCCATCAATTCTCAATACTTCCATTATTTCTTCATTAGCTAATCCGTTTTTCCATTTAATATGGTGTTTGGAAAGATAGGTCTCAATTGATGAAGGCTTGTCTCCGTAGTTTAATCCAAGAATGTCAATTTTATCTGAATTATCTAATCCTAATCTTTTAAGATTCGGAAGTTGTTGGGTACAACCTTTACACCTAATTTCCCGTCGGTACAATATTGGTCACAGCCTTCTTTTTTACTTACTTTTTTTTAGTACTTGATTTTGCATGATTTCTTTATACTTTTTAAATTCAGTAAAATGTGGGTCATGTGCAGAATTATCAAATACTATATATTTTTTAAACGGAGCACTTATGGTATCATAGTAAGCTTTTGCCATAGCGGTACAAGTATGCTTGTCATATTTTCCTTGCAAAATATAGACTGGAATTTTTTGGGTGGGAATACTTTCAATTAGATTGGTTTTTACGCATTCTATCCATAGATTTTGCGAGGAAAAACTTATTCCTTTATTAAACTTTAGTTTTTCTGACAATGAGTATTCTCGATGTAATATATATATTAAATAATAGTCTAAAAGATTTTTAGGTGTTTCCCCATTTGGGTTCTCAAATCTCCTCATTATTGTTCTTTGTGGACCAACATTTTTTTGCCATTCTTCATCAGTTTTATAAGGTGGGCGACCCATTTTTTCTAATACCTCAATGCCTTCTGAATATTTTGCTTTTTTCGATTCTGCTAAAGCATAGTCATATGAAGTCTGTTCTGATTGGTAATTGTTTCCTACTTGCCCAATTCCAATATAAGCATGAAATAATTCCGGAGATTTCTGGGCTAAAAAAGAACCTACTATAGTTCCCCAAGAATGTCCTTGTAAAAATATTTTATCTTTTTTAAATCTATCTAACAAGTACAGTGTTACTTTTTCACCATCATTCACAATTTGCTTTAAATTCATTGAGGATTTTGATAGGTCCTCGTAGAAAGAAGCACCTGCACCTCTTTGTTCCCAATAGCAGACAGTAAAAACATCTTCTATGTTTACCTTTTCTTCTTTGATCATGGCATAATCTGGAGTTCCTGGCCCACCATGAAGATGTAATAAGATTGGGTTATTTATATCTTTTCCTCTAATTAATAGTCTTTGGGGAGTTCCATTTATATTTAAATTTAAAATTTCTGCAACGCTATTAGGTAGAATATTTCCATTTTCATCAGTAAAAGGTGTAGTTTTTTGAGGACTTACATAAAAGAAAAAGGTTAGTATTAATAAGAGAAAAAGAATTATAACTATAAATATTTTTTTACTCTCTATCAACCAGAGTAGCATTATACGTGTAATTTT
>JALZWC010000814.1 GCA_023300255.1 Saprospiraceae bacterium
CGCCCATCCGCTTTGCGGTTCAGGAGCTTACACTCCTTCATCTTAGAGTAAAAAATGACTAGCTTAAAACGACCAATTTATTCTCACTTTTTGCCTAACCACATAGGTACATAGGACACATAGTTTGTTATGCTATGTGTCCTATGTACCTATGTGGTTAAATAATAGTAGTTTAATTGATTCGATCTATTTAATTGTTATTCAGTCAAAGTCGTCACTAAAACATAGGCTTATGGGCTTATGCTTTATGTCACCTAATAAAAGTAATACGCTGGATTTTTAGGTATAACATATGCCTTATAGAAAACAATTCGCTTTCCTACCCACGAAAAAGATATTTTAATCCTACATTTGCACTCAAAATTTAGTTACTACAACTTGAAACCATACAAAAAGTAGAATAGAGAGTAAAGAAGCGAGAATAGAGATGTATTTCGTTTAAAAAGACAAAATATCGTTGTTTTTTAAATGAGATATATCTCTATTTTCGGCTCTCGGTTCTCTATTCTAAAACCTGTATGGTTTTAAAACTACAACATCATTTATTTTAAACTTAATGAAGAATATAAGAACTTATTGGAGCGTACTAGCAGTATGCATTGCTATGACGCTACTAAATGCCTGTCAATCAGAGCCTAAAGCAACTACTACTGCTTCAGGACATACCTATATCCATCATACGAAAAGTGCAGGAGCAACCCCTCAAGAAGGAGAAGAAGCTACCTTTGTCGTGGATGTAAGAAATGAGAAGGAAACCGTTCAATCAAGTAGAGATCAAGGGAAACCAGCTAAACTAATCGTACCACCATTAAATCCAACTGGAGGCTCTGCTTCTCCAATTGTTGAAGCAATTATGTTGATGGCTGTTGGAGATAGTATGACCGTTTTACAGTCTACCGATTCTTTTCCAACAAAGCCACCAGGTTTTGAAAATTCTCCTTTTATATACTATGACTTAGTTTTAACAGGTATTAAATCTAAAGAGGATATGGATAAAGAGCGTGCTGCTCAAGCCGTTGCAATGGAAGCTACAAAAACTAGAGAATCAGAGGTTGCTAGTTTGACTGCTGCAACTTTAGCGAGCTACAAAAGCAATAAATTAGGAGATAAATTAAAATCTACCCCATCTGGTTTGAAGTATACGGTATTGGAAGAAGGTACTGGTATCCAAGCAGAGGCAGGAAAATTAGTAGATGTACATTATTATGGAATGACTACAGATGGGAATATGTTCGATAATTCCTTTAAAAGAGGCTCGGCTTATCCTGTGCCTGTAGGTAGAGGACAAGTAATCCGAGGTTGGGATGAAGGTATTCCATTATTCAAAGAAGGGACAAAGGCTGTTCTATTTATTCCTCATGAATTAGGCTATGGGGAAGCTGGTAGCCCTCCAAGTATTCCTTCTAAAGCGGAATTGGTATTTTATGTGGAAATTGCTAAAGTAAATTAATAAAAAAGAAGTCAGCCGTCAGATCGTTCCTATTAGCTTGCGCTAATGGAACTGTCAGATCGCTTCGCTGTCAGACGTGTGATGTTGACCATGATGCGTCTTATTATGGTCAACAGTATACATCTGACAGCGCAGCGATCTGACTTCTGACCTCTGACCTCTAAAAAAAAACTATGACAAGCGATCAATTTAAGAACCTGCAGACCAAACTCGGTTTGCTTAAACAATATCTTTGACGTCGGTAAACGACTATTAGAAATTGAAGAAAAGGAACAATTAAGTTTAGATCCGAATTTTTGGAATGACCCTAAGCGGGCAGAGATAGTGCTCAAGGAATTAAAGAGCCACAAAAATTGGGTCGGGCAATATGAAATTTGTGAAACTGCTGTCGGGGAAGCCGAAATCTTGGAGGAATTCCGAAAAGAGGGAGAATCTACACAAGAAGAAGTAGATGTGGCCTATGAACACGCTGTAGCAGGTCTAGCAGATTTAGAATTTAGATCTACGCTTAATCGGCCAGAAGATGAATTAGGCTGTATCCTGGAAATCAATTCAGGTGCTGGAGGTACGGAGTCAGATGATTGGTCTTCGATGCTTTACCGAATGTATTTGATGTGGGCAGAGAAGAGTGGGTATAAAGTCAGCGAATTGAATCGAGTAGATGGTTCTGTAGCTGGAATGAAGTCCGCCGAGCTGGAAATCAAAGGAGACTTTGCTTATGGAATGTTAAAAGGAGAGAATGGCGTACATCGCCTAGTAAGAGTAAGTCCGTTTAATTCCCAAGGTAAACGAATGACTTCTTTTTCTTCTGTATTCGTTCACCCCTTGGTAGATGACTCTATAGAAATAGACGTCAATCCAGCAGATTTAGATTGGGATACTTTTAGAGCGAGTGGGGCAGGAGGTCAGCATGTAAATAAAACAGAATCTGCTGTTCGGGTAAGGCACTTGCCTTCTGGATTAGTGGTAGAATGCCAGAAAGAAAGATCGCAGCATCTAAATAAGGAAATAGCCATTAAGATGCTTAAATCAAAGCTCTATACATTAGAAGTAGAGAAACAAGCAGCGGAAAGGCAAATAGTAGAAGCTGGTAAGATGAAAAACGAATGGGGCTCCCAAATCCGTAGTTATGTATTAGATGATCGTTGGGTAAAAGACTTGCGATCAGGTCATAAAGTACATAATCCAGATAAAGTGCTTGATGGTGATTTAGATGATTTTCTAAAGGCCTTCTTGATGATTAATAATAATAATTAGTGCGAGCGTGGCTCTCGCCACTGTTAAGGATGAAACAGAGAGGTATATAGTGGCAAAGCCACCATCAAATTAATGCTTATTTTTTACCACATAGTTCACCGTAGTTCGCATAGTTTTCATTGC
>JALZWC010000815.1 GCA_023300255.1 Saprospiraceae bacterium
ATATTTGGCATACCTGAAATGTTTAAAAATAGTGTTTCTGATGAAGCGAATTTTATTCCTTCAGCTATATTTTATCTACTCCCATTTAGAGCTTTTGAATTTCTTTTAGGAGGTGTTTTAATTTTTCTACCTAATCTCTTTAAAGTCAAAAGTCAGTTTTTTATAACAGGTATTAATTTAGTAGGAATTGGTTTGATTCTTTTTTCCGCCATTACTTTTACTAAAAGCGCTCCTTTTTTGGGTAGTTTGAATTTAGTACCATGTTTAGGTATTGCATTATTACTCCTAGTTTCCACTCCCAAGATATTGACCCCAATCTATCACAATCCTATTTTATCAATCATCGGAAAAATTAGCTACACCTGGTATTTATTTCATTGGCCTTTCATTGCCATTTATAAATATTTATTTGAGCAAAATCCTACGACCCTTGATTCTATCTTGCTCTTTTTTGGAACACTACTTTTATCTTATTTAATTTATCGATTTTATGAACAACCTCTCAGATATTTTACACCTAACTTTACTGTCAAGCGAAATTTACCGCTGATTGCTAGCATTGCTAGTTTTATTGGTGTATTTGGGTTTTTAAACCACCATATTAATAGTAATAGCGGTTGGCTATTTAGATTAGGTGCCGAAAAATTAACGCTAATAAAGGATATTAAGAATATCAAAAAATATCACGAAAATAATTGGGGTGGAGCAAATTATAAATTTGGATTGATTGGAGAAAGTCAAAACAATTCAAAAAAAATTGATATGGTTTGGCTAGGAGAAAGTCATTGTGGCCATTATACGTTTGGGCTGGACTCTTTATTAGTGAAAAAGCATGGGAAGAAAATCTATATGGCTAATATGATGAATCCTTCCGCTTTATTTTTGCCTGATGTTCTCCCTACTCATTTAAATAAAAACTTAGTCTCAGGAATATTAAATAGGACAATAAACGTACTAAAACAAAATCCAAATGCTGTCTTAGTATTGAGTCACTATTGGGCGGTACAATTGAATAGAAGTCAAGCGATTCTTGCCAATAATCAAACTGTTCGATTAAGTAATAGTACAAACGGTTTTATAGTAATATCTCAAAAAATAAATAAGTTACTCCAACAGGTAGGAAATAGAAAAGTAATTCTTATCGGCACAGGACCTATCAAATCCTATGATGATAAACTTAATTATGTAGAGAAATTATTGAAGCCAAAGTATGTAGCAGATTTTATTCCTAATAAATCCACCTTTAGACCGAATGTAGCCTACTATTCTATTAATGAATACTTTAAAAATTATGTGAAAGATAAATCGAATTTTTATTATCTTGATCCTAGAGAAGCATTGTGCCAAAACAATGTTTGTATGGCACAAAGAGGAAGTAAAATATTTTTAAGTGATTGGGATCACTTATCTAAAGATGGTTCTCTACATGTAATTAAATTCTTTGAAGAAACTTTATTAAAAATATTAAATGACTAGATAATATTTTAAGGGTAAATAAATTGGTACAAAGAAAATAGACTCTCAAAAAGGCAAATCAATCTACCATTCTAGCCTTTAGTAATTCTCTTTTACGAATAACTATTACACTCATATTAAGAATTAACAAGCAAAAAATAATTAGCCCCCATTGATTCATAGTAGGTATTGATGTAGGGAAAGTGATTTGGCCTGGTTGTAATATAGGACTTAAAAGAGTTAGTATAGTATTAGAATTCCTTGAAGTAGAACGACCTTCTCTAAATAGAGTGCTACTAACATCCTTCGCGACTAAAGATGGACGACTTGTTTGATCAAAACCAATTGTGGTATTTATAGGTCTTATTACGCTGAATTCTGCTTCAAACAAAGTAGTATTACTAGGTAAGGTTTGGTTTCCTCCTGTTTCATCGAACCATAAGAAAGTTAACTTTCCATTACTTATTTTAGTCTCTCCTGTATCCCCTCCTATAGGACTCCTCATATCATGTCCAGTATATTGTAGAATAGTAGGGTCCCACTCTAAGATAAATTCTAAACCAGCAACATGATCAAATTGATCGACTTTAATAGGAACTTTTATCGTGTGTTGAGCATTCACGTTTACAACCTCTTGAGATGGTACCCTTAGTTTTAAAGATTGAGCATTACTAGGTACAATTGCCATAGAGTTTACATCTCCAATTTTTACTCCCCAAAAGTCTAAGTTAGCCATACCTATTGCACCACTATTTGTAGTGATATTTTCTGGATAGTTTAAATCTGGTTGACCTGTTGGTGGCAGGGTAGGGGGTGGGAATACATGTGCCTTAGGTATAAAACGCCAAGAAGTGTTATCATTTATAAAAATACCTAGATTAAAGGCAGAGATATTATGAAGTCCATGTAGATTAATTAATTCTGGGTTATAGGGTGAGCGAAAAGTCGTTTTTATAATACGTAATCAATTGATAAAATATTTCTAAGGATAGCTAAAACTACGTGTCGGACACCTCCAAAGGTGTCCGACACGTAAGATCCATCTTTTTTCAAGCATTTACACATTACGATAATGACTTTTCGTTCGCCCTATTCTGGGTTATTAAAAATCTCCAGATCGTCACCAAGAGTGGTTACTCCTCCTAAACCACTTATATTATTTAATTTTATTATTAAACAGATCTAGTTTATACTGAATGGTTGTTAGTGAAGACAGATTTCCTAAATCAATGAGTTCTGGATTATCGAAAATCCAAAGATCTCCTACACTAGTTAAATTTCCAAGTCCAGTTAAAGAGGTCAATGCTGAATTGTTATAAATATCAAACCCTCCAATAGTTTGTAAATTACTTAATCCAATATCTGTCAAGTTCGGATTTCT
The DNA here is from genome assembly GCA_023300255.1 of Saprospiraceae bacterium. Lineage (GTDB taxonomy): Bacteria > Bacteroidota > Bacteroidia > Chitinophagales > Saprospiraceae > JAFMDF01. The sequence goes on from JALZWC010000815.1 coordinate 2,837, forward strand.
GCTCTTTTCTTATGTATAGTAGTATGGCTAAAGGTAATGAATTTGGTACAATGGAAAGTTAAAAAGTATACGCTGAAATTAGGATCAAGGTTAGTAAGTAATTGGTAGAATTGTTCAATCTGTGGTAAAATACTAATGCAATGGAAAAATAAATATTTTCATCAATAAAACTAAAAATATAATACATGGTGAATCAACAAAATCCTAATTATCTTGGTCGATTAAAAATAATAATTATGCATGTACAATTAATTCTCTTGTTGTTATTAAGTTTTGGATCGCTGTTGGCTCAACCAGAATATCAGCATCCAGTCATCAAAACCTTTGGCGGTATTTACCCAATCGATCAGGCTACTGTCGTTCCAGATGCTAAACAGAAATATGATATTGTAATTGATGTATTTTCTGGAGAAGATCCTACGCAATTAAATACAGCGTTGAACAATGTAGCTCGAATGATAAATCTTCATGCGATCGCTGGTGTGCATCCGGATTCCATTCATGTGGTATTGGCTATTCATGGTAAGGCAACAAAAACTGTTCTAAATGATGATGGATATGTAAGTAGATATAATATTAAAAACCCAAACCATAATTTGATAATTGCATTGAAAGAGGCAGGAGTAAAACTGACCGTTTGTGGTCAATCATTAATCGGTAGAAAGATTGATCCAGATGAGGTAAATGAAAATGTCGAAATAGCCACCTCAATGCTCACAACCGTGACCACCTATCAGCTGAAAGGATATACCTTGCTCAAGTTTTAAGGCTTGATGATTATGAATTTGTTGGTGTATTGAAAATATCGAAGATCTTTTTTGAATAAAATCTATTCAGTGACAAGTGGCACTCTGTATAAAAGGCTAGGAATTAATCTAGGGAAAGAAAGTAGCTTTATAAAATAGCAAAAGCATAAGATACAAAAAACGTGGGAAACAAATATAATCTAGTTGTTTTTAAAACAAAAATAGCCCTCGCAATTCAGGGAATTACAAGGGCTTAATTTTTTGTTGACCCACAAGGACTCGAACCTTGAATGTCGGTACCAAAAACCGGTGTGTTACCAATTACACCATGGGTCAATAACCACGCTCTTAGGAAGCGATTGCAAAGTTATAACATTTTTAAGTCTTTGTAAAGACCTAGACGAAAAAAAATATAATTTTTTTTTGATAAATTGTATTAAACGCTAAAAATCAGTCAATTATCAACATTAAAATATTTTTATCAATCTATCAATTGGTAGATACTTGGCAAATTCCGTGCCTGCTCATCATAATCTAAGCCATAACCAATAACAAACTTATTAGGAATATCAAAACCTACAAATTCTACCTCTATAGGGTGCTTTATAGCAGCAGGTTTTCTTAATAAGCTTGCGATGGCGATAGAGGCAGGGTGTTTGGCTTGAATAGTCGGCAGTAAATGAAAAAAAGTAGTACCTGTATCAATAATATCTTCTACTAGGATGATATGTCGGTCTTTGATGTCCTGTTGAAAATCTAAGAGGATGTTCACTGTTCCAGTGGATTCTAGCCCATCATAAGATTGTACTTTTAGGAAAGTAACTTCCGATTCAATAGAACAGGCTCTCACTAGATCTGCTGTAAAAATGAAGGCGCCATTTAGGATACCGACGAATATAGGATTCTTATCGGCATATTGTTGAGCAATTTCAGCGCCTAAGGCCTGGATTCTAGCTTGTATTTGTTCTTGTGAAATAAATAATTCAAAAGATTTATCGTGTACTTGTATGTTTTTG
>JALZWC010000816.1 GCA_023300255.1 Saprospiraceae bacterium
AGTGAAAGGAATTAAATAAGTTGAGCCAGAAGGCGCAGTTATTTTTTCTTCTAAGAAATTCAAAAAATCAGTGCATAGCCTAGCTACGGACTTATTTTTTTGCATTTTTTAGAAGGAAAAAGAACAAGCATAATGGTTCAAGTTATTTTGTTCGTTTCACTAAGGCAATTTAAATTAATAAATTGGATGTTTTAGGCTAGACATTTTTTCTTCTAAGGAATTCTAAAAAACTAAGCATAGCTGGGCTATGGTTCTTTTTTTAGGGTTTCTTAGAAGGAAAAAGGGCAGCATAAAATGTTTAATTTATTATTTTAAACTGCCTAAGAGTCGCTTATCCGATGATAGATCATCAATTAAAGAAGGAATAATGCTGTAGACTTAATCATCGGATGGCTGCCGCCGTCCGATGATAGCGAAAATCTCCTCATTAGACGGCGGCAGCCATCAGATGATAAGAGTTGGACAATGAGCAGCCTCTATCATTTTTCAAGCTAACGAGCTAGATCAGAAAAACTAGCCCCTAGTAAATATATTTTAAGTGGCTCATTTTTTGCCCATTTAAACAATCCCACCTACCAAAATTTATAAAATGAAAAATTTAGCTTACACCCTACTTTGTAGTTTATTATTATTAATAATTGCTTGCAAATCAGAAGCAGAAATAGACCTGCCCTCCACGCCTACTACTCCAGAAATGGAAGAAGAAATGGAAATGGAATCCATGCCACCAACCAATATCGAAGATTGGCAACCAGCTATGCAAAATGCAGTAGTCTCCGTTATTGGTCAAGTAGTAGATAGGGATAACGAACCTATTGTAGATGCATTGATTACTCTCGACAATCAAACTTATACGACCGATATATATGGGCATTTTTTTATTACTAATAAAAACCTCAATCGAGCTGGGAGTTTTTTAGTAGTGGAAAAAGAAGGTTATTTTAAAGGTAGTCGTCGCTTCTTTCCGAAGGAAGAGGTAAAGAATAGAGTCAAAATTCAATTAATAGAAAAAGTATTTAATCAATCATTTACAGCTAATGATGGTGGCACGATTCAAGGAGGCGATGGTGCTTTAGTCGAATTTGCGCCTAGTAGCTTTTCTACAGAAAGTGGTGCGATCTATACAGGCATGGTACAAGTAGCCGCCAAATGGTTGAATCCTAGCTTGGTAGAAAGTTTCGATCAGATGCCTGGTAATTTACAGGGAATCAATACTCAAATAACAGAGGTCGCATTAGCAACCTATGGGATGATCGTTGTAGAATTAGAAGATGAATCTGGTAATCCATTACAATTGACAACAGGTAAAACAGCAACGCTCACAATGCCTGTTCCAAATAATTTACTAGCAGGCGCTCCAAGGGACATTCCGCTGTGGTATTTTAATGAAAATTTGGGCATGTGGGTAGAGGAAGGTGCTGCATCCTTAGTAGACGGAAATTATGTCGGCGCTGTATCACACTTTTCCTTTTGGAATTGTGATGATCCTTTTCTACTAATCAATCTTGATTTTCAAGTGGAGACCTCTGATGGAATCGTATTAGATAATTACTTAGTGGAAATACAAATTAATGGTTCCTCCACACTTGGATCTATAGGTTACGGTTATACAGATAGCAATGGCACAATCGACGCTTTAGTTCCAAAAGAGGAAGTGTTGATTATTAAAATTCATAGCGAATGTGGAGATATTATTCTTGAGGAGATGGTCGGTCCATTTGGGATGGATACTTCTTTGGGGACTTTAGTCGTACCAGCTTCCTCTAGTTTTAATACCACTTTTTCAGGTACTTTGTTAGATTGTAATAACGATCCATTGATAAATGGAGTTGTTGTTTTAGAAGAAGGGGATAATCGGTATTATCATTATACGGATGCTGCGGACTTTACTTTTTCAAGAGTGACTTGTGGTGTTAGTGATTTAACAATCAAAGGAATTAATACAACGGAAGTGATCCAAAGCAATGCTTTCCCTGCTATGCATGATACTAATAATGACTTAGGAGATATTATCGTTTGTGATAATTTGTTAGAAAATTTTATTTCCATTACCGTGGATGGCACGACTGCTATTTTCTTGAATGCCGCCTATGAGAGTAATGGAGCAGATACCAATATATTTTCTCAAGACAATACTTCTAACGACCATATTGCCTTTCTTGGATTTGATGGTATTACGGTTGGTGACTATAAAGACAATCATTTTATGGAAGTTATCCGTAGTGATATTTATGATTGGGATTTATTTCCTGATAGTGCTACTGGTCAATTTGAGAATTTTGAGGTCACTCAGTATGGTCCTAAAATAATCGGAACGTTTAGTGGTAAGGTTACGGGGAAAGGTGCTGGAGAAAATAGTGTACTTGTTGGAGAGTTTAGTATTAATTTGTAGAAGCTAGATAAAATTTCAAACACATAGGTACATAGAGCACATAGCTATGTGTTCTATGTACTTATGTGTTTAATTTTATGTATTTTTGAATAGATTCAACCTCAGATCATCGAGGTTTATAAACTTGATGCTATACGATTCTCCTATCGCATCGAAGTTACAAACTTCAACGATTCACTACAATCACAGGATTTGTCAGAGAACAAATAATTTCTACCAAACAGGGTCTACTTCTATAGTAAACTTTGCCCGTTCTCGTTTATTTAACGGTACTTTCCAGTTACCATCATATTGAATATATTTTGGTATATAGAGTCCCTCCAATTGCTGTAATTCCACTCGCATTTTTACATCAAAATCAACTAGCCCCGAATACTGCAAATGGTAATTCCTACCTAAGACTTGAAAGCTTGTTTTATCAAACCATGTTTCTAAATATTTAATAATCGTTTTATTTGGTTTATAATTAGGTTTAGCCACAGCAGTAAAGATATAAGCAGCAGCCCCGTATTTGACTGTATCTTGTTTAATGGAAAATTGATAATACTGAAGCATTTCTTTTTTAAAAATAGCCGTCTTGCTACCAATTAATGGCACCTGCACTTCTCGTCCAGGTTGAAAAATGAGCTTTTTTAACTCATTTACATGTTTTGCCATGCCTGATAACGATTCCTCAGAGATACCAGGCCCATTCCTGTCATCACACACTTTACCATTGGTGTAAAAAATAGATTCATGCATACGGGAAGTATAATAGCGATGCTGCCGTTTCTTTTTATTTTTAAAAAAATTACCTCCTTCTTCTTCCTTTAACACCTTCATTGTCCGACAATTGTCTACTACTTCCTGATGAATACGACTCTCATAAGTAGCTTGCTCCTTACCTTTTCGATTAAACAGCTGAATATCATTGTCAGAATAGTACTCTTGAAAACGAAGATTATGAAAAGCAGAGAAAAAGGATTCATCTGCTTGTACAATGTCAATAAAATCAGCTACTTGAAAACCTTGTTTTGTAGCGCTTACGACAAAGGAATCTAAATAGACAATGGTTGCTATATCTTTACTTAATTGATCATTTTGTGATTGTAGTAATAGCGGGAATAATAGAAAGCTGAATGGTAAAATATATTTCATTGTTTTATAATAATCCTAATAGGTGATCTCTACTTTTGCCTGTCAAAATAGTATAAAAATTGTACCTTCGTTAACTCAAACTCAAAATTAGATACAATTTTTACTAACATGAAACAAATATCCACAAAACTCAGCCTATTAAGCCTATTTGCAGTACTCTTATTATCTGCATGTACGGCTACAAAAGACATTGCCAAATCGACTCCTAAAATAGATACTAAAAGGAATTTAGACAATATGGTCATGAAGAAATACATGAATACCATAACGGCAGCAGATGCTAAAAAGCATCTATATATCGTAGCCTCTGATGCCTTTGAAGGCAGAAACACCGCCTCTAGAGGCTTGAAATTAGCAGCAGATTACATTACGGACTTCTATCATTCTAACGGTTTAGTAGGGCCAGTTAAAGGAAAAGCAAATCCTTATCTACAAGCTATTCCTTTTTATGAAAAGAAAGTGAATATGGCGGAGATATCAGGTAGTGGGGTAAGCTTAGTACACAATAAAGATTTTGCAGCATTGAATAGTGCCAATTTCGACAAAACCGTAGAATTAGTATTTGGCGGTTACGGTGCAGACTTAGCAGACTACAATGATCTGGCAGGTTTAGATTTAAAAGGAAAAGCATTGGTCTTGTTCACTGGAGAGCCAATGGATTCTAAAGGAAATAGAGTCTTAGCAAAAAATCAAGCTGATTTCTTGACAACGGACAAATTAAAGGCTTTAGGAATTACAGATTTATTCTTAACGACTCCTAGACAAGGTATGTGGGATGCACAAGCGCCTTATCTGTCCTATACCACAGAGATATTAAAGCCCGTCCACACCATGGATGAAACAGAGTTAAATAAAGATAAGAGTTATAACCGTTTTTTGGTTTCTCCAGCAAAAGTAGCAGGTCTATTAGGACTTACTCCTGCTGAATTCTCTGATAAGATACAAGCAAATTTAGATGCTAAGAAACCAACTGGTGGTTTGTTTGCAGCTAAAGAAATCAATATGAGTATCAGTCAATCAGAATCAGAAATCACTTCTAATAATATAGCGGCTTACTTAGAGGGAACGGATTTAAAAAACGAAGTAATTGTTATTAGTTCTCACTATGATCATGTCGGTGTAATGAATGGTAAAATTCATAATGGGGCAGATGATGATGGTTCTGGTACAGTGGGTGTAATGGAAATCGCAGAGGCATTTGCCAAGGCAGCAAAAGAAGGGCACAGACCTAGAAGAAGTATCTTATTCTTAAATGTAACAGGGGAAGAAAAAGGACTTTTCGGTTCTGCTTATTATGCAGATGTAGCCCCTATATTTCCTTTAGCTAATACAACCACTAATTTGAATATTGATATGATCGGTAGAGTTGATCCTAAGCATGAAGGCGGCGGCGATTATGTATACATCATCGGTTCTGATATGTTGTCTACAGATTTGCATAAGGTACATGAAAAAGTGGCTAAAAAGAATTTTCCTGATTTTGAATTAGATTATCTATACAACGGAAAAGATCATCCTGAACGTTTCTATTATCGTTCTGATCATTATAACTTTGCTAAGAATGGTATTCCTGTTATTTTCTACTTCAATGGCACGCACGCAGATTATCATCAACCAACAGATACGCCTGAAAAAATTGATTATGATATGTTAGCTAAAAGAGCACAACTTGTTTTTTCTACGGCTTGGGAGTTAGCGAATATCGATAAACGTCCTGTTGTTGATAAATCAGATAAGTAGCTTTTGAGAAGTCAGATCGCTTCGCTGTCAGAGGTCAGATCGCTTCGCTGTCAGATGTATGATGTTGACCATGTCGTACTAAATCTCGTTGTCAACATCATAAGTCTGACATCTGACAGTTCCGTTAGCGTAAGCTAACTAGAACGATCTGACCTCTGACTTCTATTACACTACTGGACATTCAATTAGAACAGAGAGTAGAGAATCGAGAGTAGAGAATCGAGAGTAGAGACAGATTTCGTTTGCAAACAACCAAATTTCGTTGTTTGCAAACGAAACCTGTCTC
>JALZWC010000817.1 GCA_023300255.1 Saprospiraceae bacterium
AGAAGTCAGGAGTCAGACCGCTGCGCTGTCAGATCGCCTATGGCTGTCAGAAACATCACGTTGTCAAAATCATAAGTCTGACACCTGACAGTCCCTAAGGACGGTCTGACCCCTGACTTCTTAAAGAAACTATGCCCGTATCTTCCTAAACACCTCCGTTCCAGATAAATAAGGATACAGCTGATGAATCCGATGAACGACCTGAAGGCATCTAGCCTTATCTTGACTTCTAGTAATAATTTCTTTTAAAAAGGAAAGGATTTGTTGAGCAACCGCTTCACTTTGGAGGGCTTCTTTTTCTAGAAAAGAAAAGATACTTTCTTTGGCAGCGTGTCCTTTATGGAACTGTGTTAGTATACTTGCCAAGTGTGGCTTTATTCTATTAAATTCGGCGGGATTGTCATGGACCGTGTTGGTGAGATACTCTGTTGTTACTAACTGTGTCGACCAGTCTGTTATTTCAAAATGATAAGCAAAAAAAGCGAAGGCAAATTGACGGCTTTCTACCCACCTTGCATTTAATAACCGCAAAGCTTCTTCTTTCTCTACTCTAATGCGATCTACTTGCGTCGTAAAATAGTTAAAGCAAAACTGGCGAACATTTGGCAACTCATGATCTGCTAACCAAATAATATTCGATAGCGGTTCTTGGTGTAAGTCCACTTGTGTCAACAAATTGGCGCCAAGTGTATTAGCAAGGGGATATGGAGATTCTAATAGCAGATAAATAGTCTCGGTAGAAAGATGCTTTGTAGCGTCTTTTAAAGGACCATTTAGTAATTCTGCTATAAAAAGAGGAGTGTGCTTATGTGGGGTTTGTTTTACTAGAAGCGGTAAAAAATAGCGCACTAATACAATGGCTTGTAATGGCGTACGGTCTGCTATCTGAGCGATAATAGCTTGCAAATTTACGCTTAATGAAGGACGACCAGTAACGATTAGCTCTATTAATATAGGGATGCTTTTTAAGATAGTGTTCATCGAGCTATATGCTAAAATAGCTAAGCCTTTTTCCTGAATAACAATAGAGGAGGAAGCCTTCAGTAAATTATAAACAACAGTTTCTGGAACTAATTGCACTCGATCTTTATGGGCTAATAAAATATCTGCCCCAAGTAAGCGACCACTCTGTAATGGATGTTTTAATAACATCATTCCTTGTCCCAAAGTAACTGTGGATAAGGCATCAATAAAATAGGATTGGATGTTTCGTCTAAGGACGATAGCTTCCTCTTCCCATTTAGTCGCGATCATTTTTGTGACTAAAGCTATAAGAATTTGATTTTTTGTAGCTGTATCCAATTTGAATTCTTTAGCCTTAGTCTGAAAGAAATTAGAAAAAAGAGCAGGCTGTGCTAGCGCTAATTGTTCTATAAAATAAGGATCTCTAAAAAAGAAATTAGGATTGTTAGTTGCTAAGTCTAACACCGCTTGTTGGATTACCGTAGATGGAGAGCTTAACATGGCACTAATCATTTCTTTCGTAGGCTTCCAGTTAGGGCTGTGCCCATGAATCAATGGGCTTAATTTATCCAAGAGACCATCTACATAGTTAAGCGGCTGTTTGGAAAGGGTAGTACTAGGAGCTGTTAAATTAGTGGTGTATTGTATTTCAAAAAACTGCTGAGTGTAGTTAATAAGGTGTTGTAGCATGATTTCAGGTTTTTCGTAAATGATAACACAAATATAACTATAATAGTGAATTACGCAAAATATTTAAACTAAAAAGTTATAAATATTAACATTTAAATTAACCTATAATTTATTTAATGTAACTTATTTGTTTATTAAAAACGATAATACATTAAATATAATGCAATTTGCTACATGATAAAATAAGTGCGGAGCTGCGTTGTTATTGCTACATAAATAAGATGTTCCTTAGTAATTTATTTTTTTGTAGTTACTATAATCTATAGTAATGTTTTTGAATGAACAGGTAGGCTATTGATTTATTAGGATATATATAAGAACTTAGCAAGAATTACAGGCAAAGCCTTGCGGATACAGTATCCTGATAAATCCATCAATCCTATAATCCTAGTCAATTCTTAGTCAATATGAAAGTAGCTGTCTATCGAAAAGCACACTTCAATGCGGCGCACCGCCTACATAATCCAAAATGGTCCGATCAAAAAAACAAAGAGGTGTTTGGTTTATGCAATAATCCTAACTATCATGGACACAACTATGAGATGGAAATAAAGGTAGTAGGGGAGGTAGACCCAGAGACTGGTTATGTAATTGACTTGAAAATTTTAAAAGATATTATAAAGGAACAAATAGAAGACCGCTTCGATCATAAGAACCTCAACCTCGATACCGAAGAGTTTAAAAATCTGAACCCTACTGCTGAAAATATTTGCTATATTATCTGGCAAATTCTAACTCAACATCTAGATAAGAAATATGAAGTGCTAGTTCGACTTTACGAGACGCCTCGGAATTATGTGGAGTATCCTGCTTGATAAATTAATTCGATCCACTTATTTTTTATTCAAGGCAAATGACACGGTTAAGAGAGAACTCGACGAAAATTAAACGTTATGTTTAAACACATAGGCACATAGGGCACATAGCCTATGTGTCTATGTGTTTAGATAAAAATCTAATTATGTTTTTTACCTGTCTTCAATGCGGATGACACGGTTAAGAAAGTACTCGGACAGAATTAAACGTTATGCTTAGGAATGTGTATGGAATAAGTTCGTAATTTAGGGTAGCTTATTTTGTTCTTAGTTTTTGCTTTAATGAAGGATAATTGTTGATACTTTGACTG
>JALZWC010000818.1 GCA_023300255.1 Saprospiraceae bacterium
GAAGGATAATTGTTGATACTTTGACTGAATTAAAGTGAAAAATAAGAGCAAAAGAAGCAGCATAAATTACGAAGTTATTTCATACACATTCCTTAGTCGTTCCTATGCTAAGTACTCGGACATATTTATTCGGATAATTTTAAGGCTAAGATTTTTTTGTCAGTTTTCTTTTAAAAATCCTTGCATAGCTGGGCTACGGAAGCATTTTTAAGAGGAAAATGGCGAAAAAAAATAGGCTTAAAAATGCGAATAAATGTGTCCGAGTACTTATATAGAATTACCGCTACACAATCGAAAATTGATTGGTAGTATTTAAAAAGGGAGACAGCTTTTTTTTGAATTACTTAGAGGAAAGAATTATTTGGACAAGGGTGTTTGCTCTAAGTTTTCTCATAATACAAGTCTAAGACATAGCGGTAGCTATGATCTTATTAAAGATTATTCAAATATTATACCAATAATATTATATAATATAATATATCTAGATTTTCGTAATTAGTACTGTTAAAATAGAAGGAGTTTTACTTCTGGAAATTAAGTACTTACAACTAATTGTTTAGATTCCTACATAATTTTATTACTCATTCCGGCAAGCTTATCCAAACCATAAAAGTAGTTGACACTTCTTACCTCTAAGATACGCAGAACATCAAGTATAACTGGCTTTGTGTCTTCGTGTCTTTGTGGCAATGTCAACCAACTAGATAAACTTGTCCTCATTCCTTATGAAAAAACAGCAATCTATAAAGAGGGAGGGAATTTTTGTTTTCTTTGGACTTGGGTGATACTAGATATAATTAGTTCCTAAATACCAAAACAGGAAGCATTGGAAACAAATAAAAAAGCTTATAGTGCTAAGTTTGTCTTTATAAAATCTTTTCAAAAAGCAGGAAGATACCTATATTCGTACTTTATTTTGAACAACGTTAAAGGCAAGTACTTAAGTATTTCACTTCCAATAATTGAAATCGCCAAAGAATCAAAAGTATATTTTAAAATGGATAAAATTACAGCAGCAATCACAGGTGTCGGGGGGTATATTCCAGATTATATTTTAACAAATGAGGAGCTAGAAACTATGGTCGATACGAATGACGAGTGGATTCGCTCGCGTACAGGTATCGAAGAGCGAAGGATATTAAAAGGAGAAGGTAAAGGAACTTCTTTTATGGCGGTAGAAGCGGTAAAGAATCTGTTAGCTAAAACGAATACGAACCCGGAAGAGATAGATTTATTAATTTGTGCGACTACTACACCAGACCATCCTGTACCTGACACAGGTAGTACGATTGCAGATAAAACAGGATTGAAAAACGCTTTTGCTTTTTCATTAAATGCAGCATGTTCTGGGTTTATCTTTGCCTTGACGACTGGAGCTAAATTTATAGAAACAGGGAGCCATAAGAAGGTGATTATAGTAGGTGCAGACAAAATGTCTTCTATCATAGATTATGAAGATCGAGCTACTTGTATCATATTTGGGGACGGGGCAGGAGCTGTATTATTGGAGCCTAGTACAGATGGTTTTGGGGTGCAAGATTCCCTTTTGAAAAACGATGGCGCTGGAATAGTTAATCTAAATATTAAGGCGGGCGGTTCTGCTTATCCTGCTACAGCTGATTCTGTTAGGAACAAGGAACACTTCGTTTATCAGAATGGTAAACCTGTTTTTAAAGCGGCTGTTTCGGGTATGTCTAATACTGTCGAAACGGTGATGAAAAGAAATAATTTAAGTGTAGAAGACGTTAATTGGATAGTACCTCATCAAGCAAATAAACGAATTATAGAGGCCGTAGCTCGTATGTCAAATTTTCCAATGGAGAAGGTGTTGGTTAATATTCAAAAATATGGCAATACTACTGCTGGCACGATTCCTCTTTGTCTTTGGGATTTTGAGTCGAAATTGAAGAAAGGAGATAATGTTATTTTAACTGCTTTCGGAGGGGGGTATACTTGGGGAGCTGTATATGTGAAATGGGGCGTGTAGAATCGATTTTATAAACACATAGGCACATAGTTCACATAGTAAAAAGCTATGTGAACTATGTGCCTATGTGTTTATTTAAAATGTTTCGTTCAACTATAGAATCATTTATTTACCTCAATTCTAAAAACGTCTAGGAGTGTATTGGTCTTTCTAAAAAAAACTAAATCTATTGAATAAATTTACACTTACTTTTTTCTGTTTTTTGATCGCACTTTCCCTTCAAGGGCAAGATCTTAGCTTGCCACATATGCGCCACATCGGTGCTTCTAATTCTACTAATCCTGCCTTAAAAATAGACTCTGCTACATGGGTGCTAGATTTTTTAAATATTAGCGAAGAGCTACAATATAGCGGTACTTCTTACAATAGCATTGTACAATCAAATTCCGATCGTTTAGTAGCGGATGTTAATTATGCACTCCAACAATTATCACCTACTGGAAATAATTTTAATGTATTTGGAGAGATAGAAACAATGAGACTTCAATACCATGGTCCCAAATGGTCAATACAACTACATCATGCCAATCGTTTTCAAGCAAATATTGATTATCCAAAAGCTTTGGCAGAATTAGCTTGGTTAGGTAATGCCAGCCGTATAGGAGAGCGGGTAGAGATTGGTCCTTCTTTTGATTTTTTATCTTATAGTGAATTAGGGATTGGTGGATCCATCCCTTTAGGAAAATTTAGAGTAGGGGCCACGATTAATATGCTTGCTGGAAATGCGATTGTAGAAACAAATCAAGCTGCGGCTTCTTTGTATACCAGCGATGATGTATATCAACTATCCTTAACGACTGATTATGAAATAAATACGGCTGATTTAGCTACAGAGAATGAGCTATTTGATTTGGGTCTGGTCGCTTTAGATTTTTCTAATACTAGTTTGTTAAACCCTGATGTTCCCACTTTTAGCACCTCTATAGGAAGTGGATTGAATAGTTTTTTTACGGCTGATAATAGGGGCATTGGTTTAGATATAGGTATTACGTATGAACTCAATGAGCAATGGCAATTTGGATGGAGTGTAGTTGATCTAGGCTTGATTAATTGGAAGAATAATACTGCATCTTACACCTCTAAGGAGACAACAAATTTTAATGGTTTAGATATAGGAGTCATTGATTTTGACGATACCGCATCAATTAACTTTGAATCTCTAAAAGATTCTTTGGAGCAATTTATAGCTTTTGAACAAAAGGCGGAGACCTTTACGACGCATCTACCCGTTCAGTCTTACTTGAGCGCACATTATCAACTTTCTTCGCAATTAGATGTCGGAGCTGTTTTGTACGGACAATTTGGAGATAATGCAACTCTGGCAGCTTCCCTGAGTGCTAATTATAAATTGCCTTTTATTCGTTTAGGAGCAGTTTATTCTATTGTAGAAGATCATCCTTTTAATATGGGCTTGAATGCCACAATAGAATTAGGTGCCCTCAGACTCTATGCCATGACTAATAATGTAGTGACTTTGGTAAGTCCTTTATCTGTTACTTCCCAGGCTAATAGGGTAGGAGTGGGGTTTGTTTTTTAATGCTAATTATATCTTCCTGCGGTAAAGGAATTTTTAGCCGCAAAGGCACAAAGAAAGAAGCTTCGTGTCTTTGTGTTTTCGTGGCAAAGAACATCTAGACTACCTCAGAATTTATTTGTTGAATAATCAATTTTACTCAAAAAAATCAATACTGCCAACGGCACCAAAAAATGAGGAAATCGCATCACCGATTCATGGAGCCACTGCACTAATACATAATCTAACCACTCCCAATCGAAGTAAGCCCAAATCCTAGCGGCAGTAGTACCAGTCCCCCATAAGACGGCATAAGCCAGACAATACTTGGCCCATCTCCATGGCAGAAACATGCCAATACTAATAACAAAATCTAAGATACCCGCTATATTCAAGAATTGAATTGCCCGCTCTTCCTCTACCCCTAAAATATTCATAGTCATCTCCATGAAATGCACGGGTCTAGGATAAAAGCCTAAGGCGTACAAACCATGAGCGGTAAAGGTCAAGGCAATTGCGATCTTTATTAACCTTAATAGTTTATTACTAATAATAGAATTGATCGTTAAATAAATTAATAATAATGGACTCCCAAATTGTAAGCTATATTCAAAAAATTGACCAATACTAAAGAAGCGTTCTTTACAATATAATAGTGCCAAAATAGCTAAACTGATGGCGCCTAGTCCTAACCAATACCGACCTAATTTAGGTGCGCGTTTTATGAAAAGAGCCATAAAGGCACAGCTTAAATAAAATACGCCGATTCCTTTTATTCCATACTGAATTACATTTTCTACCTGCGCACTAGAGATATAGGACTGCCAATCCAATCCGAATAGCCATGCAACTATGTTACTCATCCATTGTTCATCCCACAGAAGTGCTCTATAAGGGGCATCCCATCGCCAGTGTTGCCATGCTCTTCCCAGAAAAACGCTTATTGTGGCGAATTGAATGAGTTTAAAAAATAAGGAATTTACTTTATTCGTTGTGTCCAAGTAGAAAATTTTATTATTGAAAAGAATACAGAACCATAATACCTCGTTAAATTAAGAGTAGTACCTATAAACTTTTGTTAAATAGGTAAGTATAATTTACTTAGTAACGACGAAAGAATAAATTGGTCATCTGGACGAGATTATTTTGTGCTCAGTTATTCTTTGAAAGAGAGAGTATTGTTGAT
>JALZWC010000819.1 GCA_023300255.1 Saprospiraceae bacterium
GCGGTCTGGACGGGACTCGAACCCGCGACCCCCTGCGTGACAGGCAGGTATTCTAACCAGCTGAACTACCAGACCGTTTATTTTGAAAACAATACAAATTAAAAAATTTCGACTTTTCGAAAAACTTGAATTGCTCTATTTTGTTACTCTTACGTTTATACTTTAAATAAGTCAATTATTGTACCAATTTGAATATATAAACTCCCTTTGTCTTGTAAAGGATTGCAAATGTAATCTACTTTTAAAAAAGATGCAACACCTATGTCAAAAAAAAAGTAAGATTGTTAAAAAAAATGATATTATGAGCTTTAGAAAAATAAATAGTTAGAAGAAATGCCGTCTAAGTAAATGCTTTTAGTAATTTTGTTATCTATTTAGAACTTAAAAAAACTTCAATCCCTTATATATCTACTAAAATAGGTATGTAACGGTCTAAATCAATTTTATATGGTGTTTTTGGAATTTGAGAAGCCTTTAGAGAGTTTATATGAGCAACTAGAAAAGATCAAAGAGGTAGGCGCACAAGGCGTTGTGGACGTCTCTGATACGATTGTTGATTTAGAAAATAAGATCAAATTACAGCGGAAAGAAATATATGCAAATCTAACAGGTTGGCAAAAAGTCCAGTTATCTAGACATCCGGAGCGGCCTTATTCTCTATATTATATTAATCAAATTTGTAAGAAGTTTGTTGAATTGCATGGAGATCGTAACTTTGGGGATGATAAAGCTATTGTGGCTGGTTTAGCAACAATTGATTATCAGACCGTTATGATTATTGGACATCAGAAAGGCGTCAATACGAAAATGCGACAATATCGTAACTTTGGTATGGCCAATCCTGAGGGTTATAGAAAGGCCTTACGGCTAATGAAGATGGCAGAACGATTTGGTTATCCTGTGGTCTGCTTAATTGATACGCCTGGTGCTTACCCTGGGCTAGAAGCAGAAGAAAGAGGGCAAGCAGAGGCTATTGCCCGTAATTTGTTTGAAATGGCTAAGCTGACTGTTCCAATCGTATGTGTTGTTATAGGAGAGGGAGCTTCTGGTGGTGCTTTGGGTATTGGCTTAGGAGATCGACTATTTATGATGGAAAATACTTGGTTTTCTGTTATTTCTCCTGAAAATTGTTCTACTATTTTATGGCGAACTTGGGATTATAAAGAGCAAGCAGCAGACGCTTTAAAATTGACGGCAGATCATATGTATGAGTTCGGCATCGTTGATGGGATTATTAAGGAACCATTAGGGGGCGCCCATGCTTTTCCTGAAGAAACTGCTAAAACAGTGAAACGACATATTATCAAAGCTATTCAAGAGTTAAAGCAATTAAGTGTGGAAGAAATGATTAAGCAACGAGTTGAGAAATATAGTAAGATAGGAGAGTATAATTTGGTTGATTAGTTAGGTAATAAGTAAGAGGTAAGAGGTAAGAGGTAATAAGTAATAATATGTTGACAATCAATAATTAAAAAGTATAATGGGTAGGTTATTTTTTACTACCTAAGTAACGACAAAATAGTCTCTTTTTTTTTACATTTTAGAAGAGAAAACTACAACAAAACAAGTCTTATTAAATAAGTGCTTGCAATCCCTGAACAATTAATTTTGTTCACCCTCAAAGAGTAAATATCTTATCAAATTAACTGCTAAGACATTTATTCTTGTTTTAAATTATTCCACTTGTTTGCACAATACAGGGAACGCTTACATTTTAAAAAAGCAATAAGTGCCGCTTTTTTGAATCCCCAATCAATAGATTGGAAGCAAAAAAAGATAGGCACTATAGGAATTTTAGTCAATGCTACTTCTTTGAACCTGAAAAGTGTTCAAGATTTTTTAAAAAAATTAGATAAGCGAACCCATCACTTACAAATTCTCGCTTTCGCAGAAACGAATGCTGCATCCCCTTCAAAAGACTACCCTACCTTTACTAGAAAGGAAGTGGATTGGCTTTGGAGACCGAAAGGAGAAAAAACTGCTGCTTTTTCTAAAAACAGCTTTGACATTTTAATTAATCTTTGCCAACGTAATTGTTATCCATTAGAATATCTAGCCGTTACTTGTAATGCTAGTTTAAAAATAGGTACGCTTACAGAATATCCAAGTAATTATGACTTGATGTTGGAAACGGATAGTTTAGATAATTATCTGAATCAGGTAACGTTTTTTTTGGCAAAATTCAGATCACAATATGAACAAGTTTAGAGGAACCGGAGTTGCCCTTATTACCCCATTTAAAGGTGGGAAAGTTGATTTTCTAGCTTTAGAAAAAATTATTCAACATACGATAGCAGGTGGCGTGGACTTTATAGTATCCTTAGGAACTACAGGGGAAGATGCTACCTTAAATGAAGCAGAGAGTTTAGAAGTACTCCAATACACCAGCAAAATCAATAATGGTCGAGTGCCTTTAGTAGCCGGTAACTTTGGTGGAAATAATACGGCAGCTTTAGTTGATAAAATTGAAGGATTTGACTTTAGCGGTATAGATGCAATTATGTCTTCTAGTCCAGCTTATGTAAAGCCGAATCAAGAAGGTATTTATCAACATTATATGGCTTTGGCAACGGCTTCTCCAATACCCATTATAATTTATAATGTTCCTGGTAGAACTAGCTCCAATGTAACCGCAGCAACAATCGTTAGATTAGCGAACGCCAGTAAAAAATTTGTAGCTATAAAGGATGCTTCAGGAAGCATTGAACAGGGGACAAAAATAATAAAAGACAAACCAGATCACTTACTCTTTTTATCTGGTGATGATGAAAATGCTTTAGCATTAGTAGGTTGTGGCTCAGATGGTGTGATCTCTGTCATTGCCAATTCTCATCCAGAAGAGTATGCGACAATGATTCGATCTTCTTTGAATGAAGATTATAAAACAGCGCAAGCTATTAACCATCGGTTATTAGATGTCCATCACTATTTGTATGTAGAGGGCAATCCAGTTGGCATCAAAGCAGCAATGGAAATTTTAGGCTTTTGTAAATGTGATGTTAGATTGCCATTATCTCCAATGTCCGCAGCTAATTATAAAGGATTAGAAAAAGAATTACAATTAGCACAAAATTCAAAGCTTCCTAAGGTATCTTCCTAGTACTTGGCTAAAATCGTACAAAAAGTAGAATAGAGCGTAGAGAAGCGAGAATAGAGATGTATTCTAAAACGGGTATGATTTTAAAGTACTTGGCGTACTGTTTGTACCATTCTTATAAGATTTATTGGTCGTTTTATTATACCTTTGCGATTCTTTTCGACACAGGTAGACCTTTTTCAAAAAGGTTTCGTACCTATTAACTATAGGCCCTAGTCTTAATAATACCAAACTAATAAATTGATTAACATTCTTTAATTAGGTGTTTTTAGTTAATATAAATATTTTCTAAAACACTACCAAATCAATGTTTTATGAGTGATAAGCATGCGTTGAAGACCGCTTCAGATGCTAAAGGACAATTGATTAGTCCTGTCTTACCCGAAGGTGTAAAAAATTTCTTGATTGATATCGACGGAACTGTCTGTGATGATATTCCAAATGAAGAACCAGAAAGAATGGCTACTTGCCTTCCATATCCTGATGCACTAAAGATTCTTAACAAATGGTACGATGAAGGTCATATCATTACTTTCTTTACTTCTAGAACAGAAGTACATAGAGAAGTTACAGAAGCGTGGTTAAAAAAACACAAATTTGAATACCATGGCTTACTAATGGGCAAGCCTCGTGGTGGAAACTACCACTGGATTGATAACCACATTGTAAAAGCTACTCGTTTTAGAGGTAAGTTTACAGATTTAGTAGTCAAAAATAAGGAAATTGAAGTTTTCCATGATGATGTTTAATTAATTATAAATCATCCTAGACTATCAAAAAAGGGTCAACAGTGTTACTGTTGACCCTTT
This sequence comes from Saprospiraceae bacterium, assembly GCA_023300255.1. Taxonomy (GTDB): domain Bacteria; phylum Bacteroidota; class Bacteroidia; order Chitinophagales; family Saprospiraceae; genus JAFMDF01. Next base: position 3,907 of record JALZWC010000819.1, read on the forward strand.
TTTATTTGACACTCCTTCCCTTTTTTGCCAAAATTTGACATATCTTTTCTTTTTCTATAATTCGTTCTTCTCTTATTATTCCATTGATGTACCTTGGGAATGAAAGAATAATAAATGATACAAGGTTGTAACAGTTATTATTTTTTCATTCCCTTAGCAAGCGTGTAAATTTATTTGAGTGTAAAACAATCCTGGGGCAGCCAATTAATTCATCCGATCACTTCCACAGGCTGACCGTTAATGCGTTTTTCGTAACCACCAAATTTATTTGGTAGGTTTAAAAT
>JALZWC010000820.1 GCA_023300255.1 Saprospiraceae bacterium
ATTTCTGGTACAGGGACTGCTATTGACAACATACAACAAAAATTAGAATCGGCAGGTATTGATTGCTCTAGAATACATATAAAAGTAGCGGCTCATTCTGCTCAGATTGATCCTATTATACCGCAGTTTGAACAATTCTTGCAAACGGTAAAATTCAATATACCTACTATTCCCATTATTTCAAATTTAAGTGGAAAGTGGGTATTAGAAGAAGAAATAACTAGTGCTCAATACTGGGTTAATCATTTAAGAAATACGGTTCGTTTTTCAGATGGTCTAGCGACTGTTTTAAAAGAACCAAATAAATTATTAATCGAAATTGGCCCTGGTCAAACCTTATCTACTTTTGCGAAACAACATCCTGCAAAGATTAAATCGCAGATGGTCTTCCCTTCGATACGTCACCCAAAAGAAAAGGTAAACGATCAATTATTTTTACAAAAGAATTTAGCTAAACTTTGGGTAAACGGTTTGCCTATTAATTGGGAAAATTATTATCAACAAGCAATAGCTAAAGTCCCACTCCCTACCTATCCTTTTGAAAGAAAATCTTACTGGATTGCTCCTAACAAGGAAAAATTGGTAACTATAAAAAACAGCCCACCCACTTTAAATCTAACAGATGTCTCTAATACTGCCCAAACAGGATTAGAACTAGCTGTTATTGATCCACCCACGCTTACAAATAACACTACTATTTTTAATAACACCACTACTATGTCGACAGCAAAAAGGCAACCACTACTTATTAAAGAAATAAAAAATATTCTATATGAACTGAGCGGTTTAGAGCCAGAAGAAATGGATATTGACGCTACCTTTTTAGAATTAGGATTTGACTCTTTATTTCTAAGTCAAGCGGTGATACAGTTTAATAATAAATTTGATTTAGATATTTCCTTTAGAGCCTTATTTGAATCTACACCTACTATAGAAAGTTTAGCAGAACATGTGGATGAGGAATTACCAGCAGACCAATTTCAGCCTGTGGTAGTGGCAGCACCAGTTCCTCAAGTTCTCCCTGCAACACCTGTTGCAATACCCGCAACTAATACATTGGCAGCAATGCCTAATATGGCTGTACCATTGTTACAAGATTGTAATTCTCAAGTTAATAACTTAGTACAACAACAACTACAATTGATGCAACAGCAGTTGCTCTTATTGCAAGGTGGTGCGGTGTCTCAACAAGTAGTTCAAGCAGTACAAACAGCACCTGTACCTACTCCTGTACAAAGAACTATAGGGAATCCAACGACACCAGCCATGCCTGTTGTTAATCCAATAGTTAATAAAAAAGAAGAGAAAGAAGTTCAGATAAAACGATCTATTAAAGGAGTAACGGCCAAGCTAAATAACTATAAAAAAATTAGTGCAAGTGAAGATTTATCGCCTAAACAAAAAGCAGCATTAGCTGATTTCATTAAGCGATATAATGCAATGACTCAAAAGTCTAAAGCGCAAGCAGTCAAGCATAAAAAGTACTATGCTGATCCTCGATCCGTAACAGGATTTAGTAAACTGTGGAAAGAAATTGTTTATCAAACAGCAGCGGAAAAGTCTAAAGGTTCTAAGATATGGGATATTGATGGCAATGAATATATTGACTACGTGATGAGTTATGGTATGGCGCTATTCGGCCATATGCCAGACTTTATAGAAAAGGCAGTTATTGAACAAGTACAAAAAGGAAATAGCTTAGACATCTTACCACCAAAAGCGACGGAGATTGCTCGAATGGTATGTGAAGTGTCTGGTATGGATCGAGCGACGTTGGCGAATACAGGTACAGAAGCAGTATTAGCAACCGTAAGAGCGGCAAGAACGTATTCAGGTAAAGATAGGATTGCTGTATTTGATACAGATTATCATGGCCTAGTTGGACAATTTATGCTTCGAGGTGTGCATTTTAAAAACACCTCTAAAGCAATGCCAGCAGCACCAGGTATTCCTAAAAAAGTAGTAGAAGATACCTTAGTATTAGACTACGACGATCCAAATGTATTAGAAAAATTAAGAGCAGATATAAAGAATTTAGCAGCGGTCGTAATAGAACCCGTACAAGCACAAAATCCACATTGGCAACACCATGACTTGATCCGAGAAATTCGTAAGATCACGGCAGAAAACGATGTAGCATTGATTTTTGATGAAATCATTAATGGATTCCGTTTAGCACAGAAAGGTGCACAAGAATGGTTTGATGTTAAAGCAGATATTGTGGCCTATGGAAAATCCATTAGTGGAGGTTTACCATTAGCGGCAGTAGCAGGGAAGGAGAAATATATGCAGGCTTTTGATGGAGGCTTATGGCAATTTGGTGATGATTCCCGACCAGAAGGAGCTGTTACTTATTTTGCGAGTACTTATATTAAAAACCCTATAAGTGTTGCAGCTGGATATGCTGCGATGACCGAGTTAATTAAACAAGGTCCCGCCTTACAAGAAGATTTAAATAGAAAGACTAAGGAGTTTGCAAGTCGAGTGAAAGCTATTTTCTTGCGCATGAAAGCACCGTACATGATACAAGGTACGGCGTCTATGTATATGATAAAGCCAATAGATGCGAATCCTTTAACTCGACTATTTAATTACTACTTACGGATGCATGGAGTTAACATGCGAGAACGACCATGTTTTATTTCCACGGCGCATACGCAAGAAGATTTTGATAAAACGTATAAAGCATTAGAATTAGCGATACAAGATTTATTCGATGCAGATTTAATCCAAACCTATGAAGGAGAGGATTTGAATTATTATTATGAAAATACCTCACAAAATGGAGAAATAGGAAATTCTGCTAATGCTTTAGTGGCGCCTATTCCTGTAACGATTCCAGAAGGTTTAATAGTAGGGAGTAATAATGAAAAAATGATCATAGCCCTGGCAGATGGGCAAGAGGAAATATGGTTGAGTCATCAATTTAGTCCAGAAGCGGCAGCGGCTTACAATATTGTTACAGATATTAATTTAAAAGGTAGTTTAGATAAGGAACAATTATATAAGGCGATAGACCAATTAGTACAGAGACATGAGTCTTTGCGAACTACTTTCAGTGCGGATGGAAAGACACAAACAATCCATTCTATATTTAATCCATCTATTATAGAATTATCTTGGAAAGATTTAACAGACATCGAGCAGCGAGTTAATCTAGATCAGCTTAGAAAACTAGAATCGACTACTGCTTTTGACTTGGAGCACGGTCCGTTAATACGGTTTATTGTAGTAGAAAGAGCAGTAGCTGAGTATGAACTATTGATTAACGTACATCATATCATTTGTGATGGATGGTCTTTAGGTATCGTCACTAAAGAATTAGGTGAAATCTATTCTAAACTAGTAGGTACTACTAATAATTTATTAGCTACACCTAAACGTTTGACTAGTTATGTAGAAGAGAAGACAAAGCATAAAGCTACTAAAAAATATCAAAAGGATGAAGCTTTTTGGTTGAAGCGATTTGACGATAAGATTCCTGTCTTGGATATACCTACGGATTTTCCAAGGACTAGTGTGAAGTCTTATCCTGCGGGACAATCAAAAATAGCATTAGATCAGGCATTTTATAAAAAAATACAGAAAGCTGCAGCGGCAGAAGGTACTACACCTTACGTATTTATAATGGCTGCTTTTAAATGTTTTTTACTTCGCTTATCAAAGCAAGAAGAAGTGATTTTTGGGATGGCTGCAGCAGGGCACAATTTGCCAGGGAATGCGAATATGGTTGGTCATTTAATTAACCTATTGCCGATAAGAAGTAAGTTAACAAAAGGGCAAGATTTTAGTTCGTTTTTAAAAGAAGTCAGAGGAAATGTATTAGATGGTTTTGATCATCAAAACTATACTTTTGGTAATTTGGTTAAAAAATTAAATATACAAAGAGCTGCTAATCGGAATACTTTAATCTCGGTCGCATTCAATATGGATAGCCCTTTAGGGGAAATGAATTATGGTGGCTTGGCGGTGCAAACGCATATGATTCCAAAGCAATTTGAAATATTTGACGCCTTTATTAATTTGAAACCAATTGAAGATCGACTCGATTTTGAATGGACCTATAATGCAGATTTATTCACAAGGGATACCATCAATTTAAGATTAGAAGAATTTTATTATTTATTGGAAAATATTGTTGGAAATACGAAGCAAATTGTTACTGCTATTCCAATGATTCCTGAAACGGAAAAGAAACAATTAATACAATTAGGAAAAGGAAAAGAAATAGATTTTCCATCACATGAGCGCTTGACTACTTTGTTTGAACAGCAAGTAGCACAGCATGGAGGAAAACATGCTATTCAATCAGGAGGCCAGTTTATTACTTATAATGATTTTAATGAAAAGGCGAATCAATTAGCTCATTTTCTTAAAAAAGAAGGTTTAGAAGTAGGTCAATATGTAGGGCTATGTATGAATAACAGCATTGACATGCTGGTAGTGATTTATGGAATTTTAAAAGCTGGTGGCGTATATGTACCTATTGATCCACGGAATCCTAAAAATAGAAAAGAACTTATTTTAGAAGATGCCAATTGTTCTTTTTTAATAAGATCTTTAGGGGTTAGTGATTTTCCTAATTTTAAGAAAAAGTATTTTATATGGGAAGAATTGGGCGAAACTTTAGCACTAGAAAATAGACATAATTTAACCATTAATATTCCTTCAAATACGGAGGCATATGTGATTTATACTTCGGGATCTACTGGTCAGCCTAAAGGAATAGCGATACAGCATAGAAATGCAATTAACACCTTATTCGCGATTAATGAGCATTTACAGTTGACCTCAGAAGAGATTGTTTATTCGGTTTCTTCTATGTCTTTTGATATGTCTATTCCCGACTATTTCTTAACTTTTATACAAGGCGGAACTTTAATTTTAGCAGAAGAAAATACTAAAAAAGATGGCTTCGCATTAATAGAGGAGTTAGAACGTTTTCGACCTACTTTTATGCAAGCGACTCCTACTACTTGGAAGATTTTATTATTATCTGGCTGGAAAGGAGATAAACAATTAAAGATAGTAGCAGGTGGGGAAGGATTCTCAAAAGAATTAGCGGCACAATTGCTTAAAAAAGCAAAGGCTGTTTGGAATGGATATGGACCAACAGAGAGTACGATCTATGCTACTTATAAAGAAATAACCGATTCCTTTTTAGAACGAAAATCTTATGGAGAATTTGCACCAATTGGTCGCCCAATTGCAAATGTTTGGACCATTATATTAGATGAGGATAAACAACCTGTACCATTGGGTGTGCCAGGAGAATTGTATATAGGAGGCGCAGGTGTTACGGCTGGTTACCTTAATCGACCAAGTTTGACAGCGGATAAATATGTTCGACTATATGAAGATAAAGCACCTGAAGATAAAACACCTTTTACTCATTGGTATAAAACAGGGGATTTAGTTCGTTATTTACCTAACGGAGATATTGATTTCTTAGGAAGAATTGATACTCAAGTTAAAATTAGAGGTTTTCGAATTGAGCTTGGAGAAATTGAGGAGCTATTAAATCAGCATCCGAATATACAGCAGAGTGTAGTCAATGTAGTTTCTGAAGAAGACTCTGAAAGAAAAGAATTAGTAGCTTACTATCAATCTGATAAAGCAGACTTACCAGAAGGAAATTTAAAATCCTATTTACGAGATAAATTGCCAGGGTATATGGTGCCTTCTTTTTATATCCAGATGGATTCCTTCTCTCAAAATACTTCTTTAAAGATAGACCGAAACGCATTACCTAAACCGAATCGAACACAATTAGCCCAGAGCCATAAATATGAAGCCCCTCGGACACCAATAGAAAAAGAGCTGACTGGTTTTTGGCAAGGACTACTTAAAGTAGATCAAATTAGCATTCATGATGATTTTTTCGATTTAGGGGGACATTCCTTGATTGCAGTTGAATTACTATCCACAATATTTAAAGCATCGGGTATTAAATTGCCAATTACCAGTCTTTTTCAAAATGCAACTATTGCGAAGCAAGCATTATTATTAGAATCAAAGACAGAAATAGATGACAAAAAATGGACTTCTTTAGTCCCTATTAAATCAGAAGGATCTAAGCAACCTTTGTATTTAGTTCATGGTGGTGGCTTGCACGTTTTGTTTTACCAATCTTTGGTAAGACACTTAGACGAAGATCAACCAATCTACGCATTACAAGCTAAAGGTTTAGATGGTGCATCAGAACCATTAGAAACTATTGAATCGATGGCGACTCATTATATTAATGAGATTTTAGATCAAAATTCTGAAGGTCCTTTTCATTTAGCAGGTTATTCTTTAGGAGGCTTGATTGCCTTTGAAATGGCTAAGCAATTAAAAGAAATGGGGAAAGAAGTGGGGATTGTTTCTTTGTTTGATGCAGTAGCTAAAGACAATTGGGCAGACGTGAGTAAAATAGAAAAAATATTGAAGAAGACAGGACATAACTTTTCTATGTTGATGAAAAAACCACTAGAAACGATTACCTATAAAAGCACCATGCTTAAACAACGCTACCAGCACTTTTTAGGAAAAGTCAAAGTAGCCTATAAAGATACGGGTACTCAAAATCTAGAGGAAGGCTTATTGCCGTATGGTAAGAAAGTATATGAAAAAAGTATCGAAGCTTATTGGAGATATGAATTACAACCCTGTGATATTTCTGTTTTACTATTTAAAGCAGAAGATGAAATGTTTTATCTGAAAGATCCAGAGTTTCATGGTTGGAAATCCTTTGCATTAGATGGGGTAGAGGTGTTTAAAGTTCCTGGGAATCACTACAATATGTTTGATGGGCCAAGTACAGAAAAGATCGCTTCTATCTTGCAAAAATATATGGATCAATCTGTTTCTGATCAGTCTGTTATTGGCAAAGGTTGATTAGGATTTGTATCGTAGCTTATACCTCTGGTCTGAGTAGCAAGAACGCACAACTACTCAGACCAGAGGTCTAAGCTACATTACAGCATACACCAGTCCAATAGCATACTGTACGCCCAATACCTGTTGAAATCCCGTACCAATATTGATCGTCCAATTTTTCCATTTATACCCAACACCCATATTCCATTGTATGGGATTAGTTTGAACGCCACACCGAAGCAGTACCTTTTCTTGAACAATATATTCCAAGCCAGTTCTAATACTAGTTCCATCCACACTACTTTGCTCAATAGTTGTACTCCAAACCAAATAATCAGCAGGTTGATAATTTAATCCAATAGATATAAGAGTAGGAAGGACCTCTCCTTTAATAATTTCCGCTCGAATAGGATTGTATAAATGCATACCCATGCTAACTTGTTTCGAAACTTCATATTGTATGCCGATTTCAAAAGTTAAACTAGAAGCATGTCCATATTCTGAAATGCTAGTAGCCCACCAATCGAAAGAAATACCAATACTAAAATTTTCAAAAAGTTGCCGACCATAGCCCAAGCCAATTTGCTGCTCTCTGTATTGTTGAAAACCATAGGAGGATAACTTTAAGCCTACCCCTCCTGCGGATAATGGACCAGCGATCCCTGCTGATACCGTTTTCAATTCTTTTAATAAAAAACGATTAAGTAGGAAGCTATTAGCCTGCCAAGAAGATATGTAAGCAAGCCCAGCAGGGTTGCTAAAAAGGCTGTGGACATTTCGGTGTAATAAATTGGAATTGGCAGTGGAAAGGCCTCTTGCACCAGCATTCGGTTTGGCAGTATGCTGTGCTGTAGACAGAAAGGGCAATAGGATTGCCATTACGAAGAATAGGTACTTGAACATAATAATGCGTGTTTAGACAATTGATAGAGTTATTCTTGTTTAAGGAACAAATCTGTTAGCAAATTAAGCAATACTTACCTAATTTCTTACTTCCTTTTCGATAAAAGCAGTAAAACATTATTAGCTTTCAATTATTTTTACTTTTTTGCTGATCTTCTATTCTAAAAATAGAATAGAGAGTATAGAAGCGAGAATAGAGACAGATTTCGTTTAAAATTGAATAAATCGTTGTTTTTAAACGAAATCCAGACAAGTTTATCTAGTTGGTTGACATTGCCACGAAGACACGAAGACACAAAGCGAGTTATACTTGATGTTCTTCCTATCTTAGAGGTAAGAAGTGTCAACTACTTTTGTGGTTTGGATAAACTTGCCGAAATCCATCTCTATTCTCGCTTCTCTACTCTCTATTCTAAAACCAGTATGGTTTAAAAAAAACTAAAATTATAATGAGAACTACATTTTTAGTCCTGTTAACGTTCGTTTTAATGGCGTGTAGTACCGCTGAAAAGATTGCCTCACCAGTGAGTAAAGGGGTAGCAAAAGCAACAAGTAGTATTAAAACAGCAAGTACTAAAGGCTATTTTAATTATGCCTATGAGGAGGCATCTGGTAAATTATTACTAGATGTAGATAAAATAGATACAGAATTTTTATATGTCAATTCGCTCGCAGCAGGTGTAGGATCAAATGACATCGGATTGGATAGAGGCCAACTAGGGGATACTAGGATAGTGAAATTTGTAAAAGCAGGAAGTAAGCTGCTCTTAGTACAACCTAACTATGACTACCGAGCAGTTAGTGATAATGCTGCGGAACGGGAGTCTGTAGAGCAAGCCTTTGCACAGTCTGTCCTATGGGGTTTTAAAATTGAATCTTCTACGGGAGGGACTCATCGAATTGATATGACTAAGTTTTTAACTAGAGATGCCCATAATGTAGCAGCTAGATTAAAACGATCCCAACAAGGGACTTATAAGCTCGACGCAAGTCGATCTGCTATTTATTCACCGATGTGTAAAGGATTCCCAAAAAACACAGAATTAGAAGCGACGCTTACTTTTGTAGGTGAGCCTAAGGGAAGATATATTCGATCTGTTGTACCAAGTGCAGATGCCGTTACTGTTCGGATGCATCATTCTTTAATAGAGTTACCAGATGATGATTATGAGCCAAGAGTATTTGATCCTAGAAGTGGATATAATGTGATGTCTTATGCAGACTATGCAACACCTATACAAGAATCCTTAGTAAAACGTTTTATTCCTCGGCATCGTTTGAAGAAGAAAAATCCGTCACAAGCAATGGGAGAGCCAGTGGAACCTATTATTTATTATGTAGATAGAGGCGCGCCAGAACCAGTTAAGTCCGCATTAATAGAAGGGGCTTCTTGGTGGAATCAAGCTTATGAAGCAGCAGGGTATAAGAATGCTTTTATCGTAAAAGAAATGCCAGCAGATGCAGATCCGATGGACGTTCGATATAATTTAATCCAATGGGTACATCGGTCGACTAGAGGTTGGTCCTATGGCTCTTCTGTAAGAGATCCAAGGACAGGCGAGATTATAAAGGGACATGTTTCTTTAGGTTCTTTACGGGTAAGACAAGACTTTTTAATTGCGCAAGGTTTATTGTCTCCATATGAGGAAGGGGCGGTGAATCCAGATGATAAAATGATGCAAATGGCCCTTGCTCGATTGAGACAATTATCGGCTCATGAAGTAGGGCATACCTTAGGCTTGGCGCACAATTTTGCATCCAATGCGAACAACCGAGCGTCTGTGATGGATTATCCACATCCATATATTACGGTAAAAGAAGATGGTACCTTGGACTTCTCGGAAGCATATGATGTTGGGATTGGGGAATGGGATAAGCGCACAATTATGTACGGTTACAAAGATTTTTCTAAAGACGAAAATGAAGGTACTGCATTGAGAAATATCCTAGATGAAAATAATAAAATGGGATTAAAGTATATCTCCGATAGAGATGCTCGTCCTGCTTATGGAGCACACCCATATGGTCACCTATGGGATAATGGAACTAGTGCGGCTCAAGAATTAAATCGTTTATTAGAAGTACGTAAAAAAGCATTAGCAAGATTCGGCCAAAATAGTATCAAAGATAATGCGCCAATGGGGACTTTAGAAAATGTATTGGTTCCATTATATTTAGCACATCGGTATCAGGTAGAAGGAGCCGTTAAGGTTATTGGAGGCGTAGATTATTCCTATGCTAGTAAAGGAGATGGACAAACGGTTGCAAAGGTTGTTTCTGCGGATATGCAAAAAGAGGCTTTTGCTAGTTTGATGAGTACATTAGATCCTATGAATTTAAGTATTCCAGAACGAATCTTGCGTTTGATACCGCCACCACCAATGGGCTATAGTAGAGATCGGGAATCCTTCAATATCCATACGGGTATTACTTTCGATCCTATTGGTGCGGCAGAAGCAGCGGCAGCGCATACGATTAATATGTTGTTGCAACATGAACGTCTAGCTAGAATCATCGAACATCATGCAAGAGATTCTAGACAAATGTCTTTGAATGCCTTCTTATCTAAAATGGCAGTGATGATTAATGCGAAGGATGGCTATACGCAGATGGAACAAGAAATCGCTCGGGCAGTAGAGAAAATATTCTTCTTGCGTTTATTGGGCTTGGCGGCATCTGATCATGGTAATCAGCAGGTGAATGCAGTGGCTTTGTTAAAGATTAATGAAATGGGGGAGTTAATGGCTCGCTCTGGTAAGTCTACTTCTGATGTAAGTGAACAAGCGCATTATTTATATTTGCTTCAAAAGATTGCTGCCTTCCGAATTAATCCAGCGCAGTTTAAAATACCGGAAGCACCGGGATTGCCTGATGGTTCTCCGATTGGGACGATTGGTTGTGGGCATTAGTGGTCTGGCGTAGCAAATCATACATCATACATCAGAAATCATACATCATATATCTGTCACGTACTGGATGGATATATGATTTATGATGTATGAAATATGATTTTTAGAACAGTTTGCAGATTGAGAATATTTACTTAAAAGATTAGAAGTATCA
>JALZWC010000821.1 GCA_023300255.1 Saprospiraceae bacterium
ATACATAAGAAAAGAGCAGAGAATAGAGATAAATTTCGCTTAAAAAATGACCAAATTTCGTTGTTTGTAAACGAAATCTGTCTCTACTCTCTATTCTCTACTCTCTATTCTCTGCTCTAGTTCACATGTATAGTAGTATGATCCACATCACATAAACAATCTTTTAATCTACCTTAATAGATCTTCCCATACCATACTTTCCTGGCTCTAATTTAGGTAGCAAAATCTTTAATATTCCATTTTTATAAGTAGCTTTTATACTCTTAATCTTAATCGAATTCTTAGGAAAAAAGAAGCGTCTATAAATTTCAGGATAAGCAAACTCTTTTCGCATATAAGCATCATTCGGCTCTAACTCAGGTAAGGCTTTACGCTCCGCAGAAACAAGTAATTTGCCGTCCGTATATTGTATAGCAAATTCTTTTTTTGATCTACCAGGTACAGTCATTTCCAGTTCAAAAGCATCATTAGTTTCCACTATATTAGCTGCAGGAATATAAATACCAAAATTAGAAAACTTCTTATTGGCCCAATCCTGCATATCTTTAGGAAAAAAATCTTCTATCATTTTCTGGATCGGTTCAAAAAAATCCTTATCAAATTTATTATTAGAATTCATTATCGTTTTTTTTGTTTAAACAACTTTACTACTATTTAGACGCCTTTATTCTTAAATTGGTACTTCCGTAGAAATAACTAGCTGATAGAATTAAAAGTAGTTTACATTGTTTATATTTACCTAATAAATTAAATGAGATAGTCCATTATAGGTAGTTATTTTTACCTGACTGCGTCAGCGGACCAATTTTCTTGTAAGGCTATTTTGAAAATTGCGCATAGCCTAGTTAAGTAAGTATTAGGCAAAGAGTAAGAATTCCGTCGTAAAAATCTCCATACATTTTTTAACATAATCTCTATTTTAACACGCAGATAAATAGTTTTGTTTTATAGGCTTGTTTCTTTTCGAAATTAAATCTCCCAACTATTACCTTAAAATCTGATCTAGCAGAATGATACCATACACCATACTCCAACATAAAAATAAATATCTTCTTTTTTTTTTACTCTTTCTTTTAGCACCTGCTCAAATATCAAAAGGATGTGGTCCATATGATACTAGTTTTTATGGTTATTCCTTTCTAAATCCTAAGATCATCAATTTAGGATCAAAGAACGCTTCGTACTTTGCTGGTTTTGAGGAGCTCTTTAAACAGCTCGGAACAAAAAATAATATTCAAGAACAAGATAATATTACAGAATGGCGATCTAGATTTTGCGATATTCCTAGAGCAAAAGATTTACATCAATTAATCTATAAAACCCCCATTAATCAGCTTCGTGTTTTAAGTTCGAATCTCCGACAAAAAAACACCCCACTCCCTGCTTATTTAGCCAATAACACTTTTGCCGCACATCTAAAAAAGAATGCCTGTACAGAAGCTGTTGATTATTTATTTTTTGCAAAAAAATGTGAACCACATGTCATAGTAAGTGATGGTTGGGAAATTCCTCCTAGAGATACTGTCGCTATGAGTTTTTTAATCAAAGATGGCTTAAAGAACTTCAGAAAAATCAAATCGCATTACTTTAAATTACGTTACGCTTATCAAATTATTCGATTAGCACATTACAAAAAAAACTATGGAGAAGTGCTCAGACTATATGACTACTTGCTTCCAAAGATAGACAATGAAAAAAGTCTAATTGAAGATTGGATTGAAGGCCATCGAGCTGGGGCATTAACTAAATTAAATAGACATGTAGAAGCATCTTATGTCTATGCAAAAATATTTGATCACTGCCCAAGCAAACGAACAAGTGCCTATAGAAGTTTTAAAATTTTAACAGATGAAGAATGGATCGCCTGTTTAAAGCTTTGCCAAGATAACCAGGAACGTGCTACCTTATATGCATTGAGAGCTAGCCATCCTAATAGTAAAGTGGTTTCCGAAATAAAAAACATCTACACCTTAGATCCAGAAAATGAAAATTTGGAATTATTACTTGTCCGAGAAATTAGGCAACTCGAAAAAGATCTATTAGGTTTGGACTTCAATAAGAGAAAGCGAGAAAATAAAAGAGTACACCAGCTACCCCGTAAAATTGCAGGACAGCAAGTAGTTGATTTACAGCAATTAGTACGAAGGATTATTAAAGAGAAAAAAATACCCAACATCAATTTATGGAAAATTGCAGATGGGTATTTAGAGTTATTAGCGGGTGACTATTACGCGGCTAAAAAGACCCTCAAAAGCATACAAGACTCTGTAGATGATGAGATCTTACAAGACCAATTAGAAGCAATGCTGATGGCGGCCACTATTGATGGATTTGAAGAAGTAAATGAAGAAATGGAACAGGTTGTTGTCCAATTCAAAAAGAATCCTATCTTTCGAAAATATCCTGATTTTGATAAATTCACAAAAGATAAATTAAGTCATTTATACAATTCTAAGGGCCTATCAGGAAAATCTTTCTTAAATGAATATAGCGTAAATGATTTAAAATACAATCCACAATTAGAAATTATAGATGAATTATTAGTCTTATGTCAAAAGGAAGATCACACTAAATTAGAGCGTTCTTTGATTCTTAAAGAAGATGGAACGACCATTGAAAATGACTTATGGGATATGAAAGGAACTTATTATTTAAGTGAATACAAATTAGAAAGTGCCTTAGAAACACTAAAACAAATACCTAGAATAGAAAGAGATAAATATGGGATCGCTAATCCATTTAGAGAAACACTTAACGACTGTGTTAATTGTAAGGTCATTGATACATTGGTATGCAATAAAGTAGATATACTAGAACAAATATTTGAGCTAGAATATAAAGCTAGAGCAAATGAAGAAAATGGCGCCTATAACTATTATAAGATTGGTGTAGCTTTATACAACATGAGTTACTTTGGCCATTCTTGGAAATTCGCAGATTATTTTAGAAGCGGTAATAGTTGGAATTATTTAAAAACAGGAAAAGATGTTTTTATATCCGCAATGATTTTGAATGGGAATAAAGAAACAACTAATTGTGCACTTCCACTCTATTATTTTGATAAAGCTTATAGATTATCTAATAAGCCTGAACTTACTGCGCGTGCTGCATTTATGGCTGCCAAATGTCAGCAGAATTTATACTTTACAGAAAATGGTAGCAAGTATAGTACTTACAGCAATAAAATTCCTGATGTACCTAACGAATATAGGGCCTATTTTGATATATTGTTAGATCATTACCAAGACACGGAATTCTTTGCAGAAATTATTGACGAATGCTTATATTTTGAACAATATGCCAAGCGGTAACACAATTCTCTGAGTTGTGCTATTATAACCAGCACAACTCAGAGAGTTGTGTTACAAACAATTACTTATAAAACCGACTAATAATCCAATATAATAAAAAACCAGCAGGGCCCGCCATGAAGCACAAAATCAAACAAGGAATAACCCACCAATGTGCAATACCTAATTCCTGAGACCTCTTTAACACCCAACTCCCAATCAATAAATCAAAAGCTAAATAGTGCACCCACCCTGCTAAAACTAACACATCCACCGTAAATAATTTCATTACTCCTTCTAGAGAACCAAAGCCTCCCTCTGCCCCTTTCGCTTGTAAAAGATAAACAATATAGACAACAGAAAGTAATAAGGGAATTATTTTAGAATCCACTAATTTATGGGTCCATTTCCATTTAGGAGCTACAAGCATTAATAACCATTGTGGTAATACTAAGTTATTACAGATTGAAAAAACAATAGATGGTGTCATTTTATATATGTAAGTGATTGAAAAAAACACAAGGAAAATTTACGTTAATTTATTATAAAACTTACTAATTGCATGATTATTTCCTATAAAAAACACATTACTAGTCGATTTTACCGTATTTGTAATAATAGCTAGTGTTTTTACCTTTTTGCAAATTCTAAAACTAAACTAATTTAGCATTTATAACGTATTATTACGCGTATGTGTGCGAGATAGAATCTAATAGATTTTTCACAATCTAAATCTATCTATTTAGTATTGACGAAAATCATTTCGTCGTTTCTTAACAACAATTATATTTTGAATACAATGTCAAAAACCTTAGTAGAAATAGTTAAAGAAAAGATTCTAGTACTTGATGGAGCGATGGGTACTATGATTCAAGAGTACAAGCTAGAGGAAAAAGATTATAGAGGGGAGCGGTTCAAAGATTGGAAGTCCGACATCAAGGGTAATAACGATATTCTATCTATTACTCAACCGCAAATCATTGAGGCTATTCACAAGGCGTACTTAGATGCTGGTTCAGATATAGTAGAAACGAATACTTTCAGTGGAACGACTATTGCTCAGGCAGATTATGACATGCAAGAGTTTGCTTATGAGATCAACTTTGAATCTGCAAAAATTGCAAAAAAAGCGACAACAGAATATACTGCCAAGAATCCAGATAAACCACGTTTTGTAGCAGGAGCAATCGGACCTACCAATAGAACATTGTCCATGTCTCCTGACGTCAACAATCCTGGTTTTAGAGCTGCTACTTGGGATGAATTATTGGCCGCTTATAAAGAACAAGCTTCAGGTTTAATAGATGGTGGTGCCGACCTGATTTTAATCGAAACCATATTTGATACGTTAAATGCTAAAGCTGCCATCTTTGCAGTAGAAACGGTATTTGAAGAAAAAGGTGTGAAGCTGCCAATAATGATTTCTGGTACAATTACAGATGCCAGTGGTAGAACCTTATCGGGCCAGACAGTAGAAGCATTCTGGATTTCTGTTATGCACGCCAAGCCATTTTGTGTTGGCTTGAATTGCGCATTAGGTGCTAAAGAAATGCGACCACACTTGGCGGCATTAGCTAAAATTGCCAATACTCATGTTCATGCTTATCCTAATGCTGGTCTACCAAATGAATTTGGAGAGTACGATCAGGATAGTGAGGAGATGAAAGAATATATTAAGGATTTTGTCAACAGTAATTTTGTCAATATCGTTGGAGGTTGCTGTGGTACTACACCAGATCATATCAAGGCTATGGTAGATGCCGTAGCAGATTTAACTGTGCGTCCTATTCCTGAAGCAGTACCCCACTCTATGCTTAGTGGCTTGGAGCCATTAGTTATTCGACCAAATGCTAATTTCATTAATATAGGCGAAAGAACAAATGTTACGGGTTCTAGAAAATTTGCTCGTTTAATTAAGACTGGCGCATTAGATGAGGCATTATCTGTCGCTTTGCATCAAGTAGAAGGTGGCGCACAAGTGATAGATGTCAACATGGACGAAGGATTGCTAGATAGTGAAAAAGCAATGGTTGACTTTCTTAATTTGGTTATGTCTGAACCAGACATTGCTAAATTACCAGTGATGATTGATAGTTCTAAATTCCATGTGATTGAAGCGGGATTGAAATGTGTACAAGGAAAATGTATTGTGAACAGTATCTCCATGAAAGAAGGTGTGGAGGAGTTTAAGCGTCAAGCGAAACTAGTTAAGAGATATGGCGCAGCGGCTGTAGTCATGGCATTTGATGAAGATGGTCAAGCAGACACAGAAGATCGAAAAGTGGAGATCTGTAAAAGAGCATATGACATTTTAGTCAACGAAGTCGATTTCAATCCTAATGATATTATTTTTGATCCAAATATATTTGCGGTAGCTACTGGTATTGAAGAACATAATGAGTACGCTATTCATTTTATTGAAGCCACTAGAAAGATAAAGGAACTTTGTCCTGGTGCAAAGATCAGTGGAGGTGTTAGTAATATCAGCTTTAGTTTTAGAGGAAATAATGTAGTCAGAGAAGCAATGCATACTTCCTTTTTATACCATGCAATTCAAGCAGGTATGGATATGGGTATTGTCAACGCAGGACTAATAGAAGTCTACGAAGAAATTCCAAAAGATTTAATGGAACGAGTAGAAGATGTTTTATTCAATCGTAGAGAAGATGCTACAGACCGTTTAACTGATTATGCCGAAAGTGTAAAAGGAGAGGGTGGTAAAAAAATAGTCAAAGACTTAAAATGGAGGGAGGGTACAGTACAACAAAGATTGTCTCATGCATTAGTAAAAGGAATCACAGAATTTATTGTAGAAGATACAGAAGAAGCTAGACTACAATATGCAGCTCCTATCGAAGTTATTGAAGGTCCATTAATGGATGGAATGAATGTCGTTGGAGATTTATTCGGTGCAGGAAAAATGTTTTTACCACAAGTAGTAAAATCTGCCAGAGTAATGAAAAAAGCAGTCGCTCACTTGACCCCTTTTATTGACGCCTTAAAAAGTGGTGCAAGTAGTTCCAAAGGAAAAGTGTTAATGGCAACGGTGAAAGGAGATGTACATGATATTGGTAAAAACATTGTCGGTGTTGTTCTAGGTTGTAATAACTATGACATCATAGATTTAGGAGTCATGGTACCTGCACAAAAAATATTAGATACGGCTATTGCAGAGAATGTAGATATTATTGGATTAAGTGGATTGATTACCCCTTCTCTTGATGAGATGGTACACGTAGCAAAAGAAATGTCTCGTCAAGGATTTAAAATACCACTACTAATTGGTGGGGCTACTACTTCCAAAACGCACACAGCAGTAAAAGTAGAGCCGCATTATGCTGGTCCGATTGTACATGTATTAGATGCTTCTAGAGCGGTAGGTGTAGCAAGTAATTTGTTGAGTTCTGATGAAGATTTAAAAAGCAATTTTATTCTTGATACTAAAACAGAATATGCTAGAGTAAGAGATCAACGAAAAAACAGAAAGTCTAGTAAAAAATATTTATCAATTAAGCAAGCTCGGGAGAATAAACTAAAAGTAGATTGGGATAAATTTAAGCCCGCTACACCTAATTTCTTAGGTACAAAAGTTTTTGTTAATTACTCCTTGAAAGAACTAAGAGAATATATTGACTGGACACCGTTCTTTTCAAGCTGGCAAATGGCGGGGAAGTTTCCTGCTATACTAGAAGATAAGATCGTTGGAGTAGAAGCTACCAAATTATACAACGATGCTCAAGTTATGTTAGATCAGCTCATTGAAGAAAAATGGCTAACTGCTAAAGCAGTAGTAGGCATCTTTCCAGCGAACACCGTAGCCGACGATGATATTGAAGTTTATGTTACGAATACTAGAAACACAGTTAATGTCAAATTAAATCAATTAAGACAACAAGTTAAAAAAGCACCTGGTCAACCCAATATTGCTTTAACTGATTTTCTTGCTCCTAAAGGACATGAAGATTATATTGGTGC
>JALZWC010000822.1 GCA_023300255.1 Saprospiraceae bacterium
GCTATGCTTAGTTTTTTAGAATTCCTTAGAAGAAAAAATGACTAGCCTAAAACGTCCAATTTATTAATTTAAATTGCCTTATTTAATTCCTACTCCCTTAGGAATAACGAAATAATAACTGTCTCAACTTGGCTTGCCCTTTTCCAGTCTTAGAAAGCCAAAAAACAGTCCGTAGCCCTGCTATGCACTAGTTTTTTGACTTCCTAAGACAGAAAAATGCGAACCCAACTTGTAACATTTATTATCTCCTCATTCCTTACATAAAAAATAAAATGTTCAGATTTTTAAGAAAACTATTTATTCCTTTACTTTTTACACTCTATGCTTCCTCTCTTTTATATACTCAACCTATCCAATTTTCCCAATATTCGATAGATGACGGTTTATCACAAGGGACTATTCTGTCTAGCTTGCAAGACAAAAATGGGTACTTGTGGTTTGGTAGCGCTGACGGTTTAAATTGTTATAATGGCTATGAGTTTACGGTATATCGCAATGACCCAGAAAATGCTAATAGTCTGTTAGATAATGAAATCATTGGATTATTAGAGGATGAAGTGGGTAACATTTGGATTGGTACTGCTTTAGGATTATGTAAATTTTCTCCCCAAACTCAAAAATTCACGCACTTTCAATATCAAGAATCTGACTCTTCTAGCTTAAGTCATAATTATGTTAAATTTTTATTTAAAGATGCAAGAAAACAGATATGGATTGGTACACGTCATGGGTTGAATTTATACAATCCTTCTACAAATAACTTTACTAGGTATTATCAAAAAGGAATAAAAAAGAACTCCTCTATAGAAAAACAGCAGGTAAATGCCATTTGTCAAGATAAAGAACAAAATCTTTGGATTGGCTTTGAAGATGGCCTATGTATATTAGAAAATGATACTTTAAAACCTTTTCATGAAGTGTATAAGATGAATAATGCAGTTAAAGGGCAAAAGATCACTACTATTTTATGCGATTCTGTTGATAATATTTGGATTGGGTCTGAACAAACTTTATGTCGAATTTTTTTGAAAGAAAAAGAAATTGAAATAATTGCAGAAAAAAATATTCATACGCTTCTTCGTGCAAAGAATGGTGTTTTATGGGCTGGTACAAATGATGGTGTACTATTAGTCAAAGATACCTCACAAATACTATATAAGCATACTCATCAATCAACTAGCTTAACCAATAACGTTGTTCATTCTATTTTAGAGGATAATCAAGGAAGTATTTGGATAGGTACTGGTAGTGGATTAAATAGATATAACCCCTTGGCTTCCCAATTTAATACTACTAAAATAAATGCTTTTAGTTTACATGACTTTACCAACAATAAAATTTGGGCAATAGCACAAAAAGAAGACGGGGTATTAATTGGTACAGAAAAGGGGCTGTATGAACATAATGCCAGCGATAATATTCAGGTTTATACTCAATTTTCAGATTTGGGAATAAGTGCTATCAAAGTTCAAGAAAATATCATATGGTTGGGTACCTGGAATAATGGACTTATCAAATGGGATACAAAAACTGGAAATTCAAAAAAATATAATTACCATTCTTCTGACACAAGTTCTATTAATAGTAATACTATTCGTTCTATCGCCATAGATCTACAAGGAAAAATTTGGGTAGGAACGCCTAAAGGATTAAATAGTTATTCATCTGAAAAAGATAACTTCGACCGTTTTCAATTTCACACTACAGAAGGACAAAACTTAAAGACTAATTCGGTTATTACGATTTATCCAGATAAAAATGGAATGTTATGGTTAGGCACAGAAGGAGGAATGGTTTGCTTTCAAGAGCAGGATGATGAAATTCATATTTTTAGAGCAGATGCCAATACGCCTAATAGCCTAAGTCATGATTTTGTAAGGTCTATTTATCAATCTAAAGATGGTACCATTTGGATAGGTACTTCGGGCGGACTCAATAAGTGGTCTTCCGAAACAATGACATTTACTTCTTATCGGATGAAAGATGGATTGCCTAATGATATGATCTATAGTATATTGGAAGCAGATGATGGAGCTCTTTGGCTGAGTACCAATAAAGGCTTGAGTCGCTTTGATACAAAAGAATTAACATTCACCAATTTTGATAGTAAAGATGGACTACAAGGCAGTCAATTCAATACGAATGCGGCATTAAAAGACAAAAAAGGAAGATTATTTTTTGGTGGCCTGAATGGATTTAACTACTTTTTTCCAGAGCAAATAAAAACGAATCCTATTCCTCCGCCTATCATTATTAATTGTGTTGAAATACTGAATAAAACTAATAGAAAACCAGTAATTAAATATATAGTCCCAAATAGTAATCTAGAACTTAGTTATAAAGATTATGTTTTTACCTTTCATTTTGTAGCACTAAATTATATCAATCCTGAAAAGAATCAATACCAGTATATGTTGGAGGGTTTTGATTTAGACTGGAATGATATAGGAAGTAAAAGATCTGCCACTTATACGAATTTACAAAGAGGTAATTATACTTTTAAAGTAAAAGCAGCTAATAATAGTGGGTTATGGAATGAAGAGATAAGTTCCGTAAAGGTTAGTATTAAGCCTCCATTCTGGTTAACAAGGTGGTTTGCTACTTTACTTTCTATTTCATTGATTCTAGGCATAGTAACAATTACTTATATTCGAGTTCGAAATGTTGAAAAAAAGAATATAAAATTAGAAGAGCTAGTAAGAGATCGTACAGCTTCGTTGAGGGAAGAGCAAAAAAATTTAGCTAGCAAAGAAGCGCTATTTCGTAGCTTTTATGAAGGAAGTCCTTTAGGAATTATTTACGTAGATGGCAAAAATGCAGGAGAGATTATAAGGAGTAACACACAAATAACTAAAATACTTGGCTACACACAAATAGAAATAGTGGGTAGCCAAATTATGAAACATATACACCGTAAAGATTTATTGAAAAAGTCGAATCAATTCCTCTCTGCTCTACAAAATAAAAAAGAACTAGAAGGCTTCAAGGAATGTCGGTTATTTAAGAAGAATGGGGAAATGATCTATACCAATGCTTATCTCTCCTTCCATTATGATAAAAACAAACAATTAGACTATATTATTGCCATGATAATTGATGAGACGGAAGATCTATTATCTCAGAAAAAACTAAAGAAAGCAGAGGAACAGCTAATCGAGGTCAACAAGATGGCAGCACTTGGACAATTAACGGCAGGAGTTGCCCATGAAATCAATAACCCTGTAAATTTTATTTATACAGGTATCAGTTCGCTTAAGAAAAATATTAATGCGCTACTCAGTATAACGACTCAGTACGATAGCTTGCAAACTCCTGAGGACTTTCTAGAAAAGAAACCACATATCTCACGACAAAAAAAGCAAATAGATTATGAGCTCGTATTAGACGATATTAATGGCTTGATGGATAGTATAAAAAATGGTGCTAATAGAACTACAGAAATAGTGAAAAGTTTGCAAGCCTTCTCCAGAGAAGATAAAATACGATTCCAAAGAACTAATATACATACAGGCATAGATGCTACGCTTCATCTTTTAAAGAAGGAAGTAATAGATAAAGTAGTTATCGAAAAAAAATATAGTGAAAACCTTGAAGAGATAGAATGTTTTCCAGGGCAATTAAATCAAGTCTTTCTCAACATTTTATTAAATGCAATTCAAGCTATTCCTGAAAAGGGTATTATTACGATAAGCACTAAACAAGAAGGACAACAAATAGTAATCGCTATCAAAGATAACGGACCAGGCATTCCTACAAAGGTGTTAGCTAGAATTTTTGAACCCTTTTTTACAACAAAAGAAGTGGGGAAAGGTACTGGTCTGGGATTGTCTATTTGCTATAATATTATTAAAAAACATAATGGTGAAATCAAAGTAGATAGTCATCTAGGAAAAGGAACTACCTTCTTAATCATATTACCGATATATCAAGACTATAAACAAGTTTGATGAAATTTATCTAAAGTGAAAGAGTCAAAAGTAGTTTATGTTTTTTAATTTAAGTCCAAGTTCAATCCAAGATATTGACCCCAAGCTGCATAGCAACGTTACGTTTTGTACTTAAACAATATGAGTGTAAAACAAAGTTGGGCCAGTCAATTAATTCATCCGATCACTTCCAGTGGTCGGATGAAAAGTGCAGCTTGATCCGACCACTGGAAGTGATCGGACCAATTGAATGGAAACATGGAAGGTTACTCGTTTCCGAAAGTAGTTATTCCTGTTAATTCTGTTGGATAATTCGGTGATATTTGAATTTATACTTTCTTAAAATACTCGGCGTAGCTAAGCAGGCTATGTCTCTGTCTTTTAACTCGTCTAAAACTCATACACATTCCTAAGTGAAAGAGACAGAATAAGATGATTTTTATGTGTCGGACACGTAGTTCTAACAGATTATCTTAGTACTTACGCTCCTAAATTCTAGCAGACAAGAGTAATTCTGAAATATTCGATTATTTTATATTATTTCACATTAAAAAAAAAAAACATAAATTCAAGTAAAATTTTGATTATCAATTACTTATACAGTAAGGTTTGATTTTTATTTTTTTGGTACTCCTTTAGTAACAATAAAGATAAATTAACTATTTAAAGAGATAAACATAAAAGCGATAGACAAATGAAAATATTTAATATTAATTATATTTGAATAAATTATTCAAATATATAGTATCATTTATTAAAAGCTATGAATGGTGAATATAAAAAAAAGAGATTTTGATCAAGTTTCAACACTTGTCGAAAAAAAAGAAGAACTAGTCATCCTTTTTTTATGCAGGCGGACCTTAGCTACCTATATTTTCCTTATGCCGATTCTAGAAGATTTACAATTTGAATATCAGAATAAAATTATCTGTTATGAAATAAAAGGAGGAGCATCTAAAAAAATTAAGGAACAATATGCAATCTATCGGTATCCGACCTTTTTATTTTTTAAAAATGGAAAGCTAGTCTATAAATTAGAAGGGTTTGTAAACCGCCAAAAACTCTTTAATTGTGTCAAAGAGTTTTTAGAAAAGTACCTGTTGTGATAACGTAGTAGAAATTCTATTATCGAATAATATACACTAAGCAACCCTACTTTGTCATATGAGATCTAGATTTCGAAATCCTTTAAAAGGACAATAAATTTGATTTTAAAACAGTAGATATGCCAAATTTTCAAAATTAGGTGTATCTAAACCATACCATATTTTAATCTAACAAAGTAGAGATAAATAAGTGGACAAAATAACTGTCCAGCAATTTTGTCCTAGTACTTAACGAGGATATAATAAACTACACACTTACGCCTCTCTCTTTACCTCTGCGAGCTTAAAAAGCCTCGCCTAAGTTTTGCCTTGCTAGAGATGAAAATAGCTTCCTCTATAACACTACTTGTGTATTTTATTAATCCCTTATTATTAAGTGATTAGAGTTATCAATTTTAAACCTTTCCTAAAATAAAAGTTGACACAAATAATCGTAAGTTAAATTATTGAGAAAAGATATTTATTTCGTATTTTTTTAGCTAAATGTCTTCTCTTATTTCTCTTCTCGTAACTATAATCACTAACAGTTTTCTGCTCCTCTACATCTGAAAAAAAAATGTGAATGGATGGTTTATTTTTTATACCTTTCCTTAGTTGTTAGATTTCGACTATAATTAGAGAAAAAAACAAAATTGATTTAGTATATTTTTTTGTGCAAAAATATAAATCTCAAAAATTTATATTGCACAGCTTTCGTTTTTTTGCTGAAAACACTTTTTTTCTATTAATTCCAATAAAAAATATTTTGTTTTGAAAAATTATTATATCAACTGAAATTAGTATTAAATCTATTTTCCGACTTTAAAAGTTATTGAAACCTAGTAAGGCAAAGTGAAAGAATAAATTAGCCATTTTAAACTGCCCTTTTTACTTCTAAGAAATCCTAAAAAAAGAACCGTAGCCCAGCTATGCTTATTTTTT
>JALZWC010000823.1 GCA_023300255.1 Saprospiraceae bacterium
TTTCGTTTGCAAACAACCAAATTTCGTTGTTTGCAAACGAAACCTGTCTCTATTCTCTACTCTCGCTTCTCTGTTCTTTAAAATGTCCAGTAGTGTATCCATTTGTTTTTGACTTTTCACTAAGCACATTAAAATCGATTAGAGTCCTCTAATTTGTATAATTAAGTAATGACCAAATAATAAGCTACACGACTATACTTTGCTATTTTTTTCCTTACCAGAGATAAAAAAGCTTCATCTACTTATGTAGTTTATTGATCCCTCATTACTTATTATAAGATGAAGGTGTACTAAATAATATAGTATGCCTGCATGTTACACTAGTTAACATATAGTCACCTATTTACTTTGTTTGGAAAATCAGTTTAAGGAAGAAATATTTTAAGGCAATCAGTTTAAGGGAGGTATGAGATAGTGACTCTATCTTTTAAGGAAATACTTTATATTAGATAATAAGTATTTGATAAACTGATGTTGTGTTTGAGTTTTTTATAAAGGAAATAAAAAACAATGGATAGATATGAAGAAGAAGGAGTTAGATTTCCTTCCATTATCTGAAGTATGGATTTTGGATATGCTTTCGTAGCTATTCTTAGTTGATAGCCACATTTTACATTGGAATATACGTATATACTTGGGCGAATAAATAAATTCACTGGCTAAATATTATATATTGAATTATTAACATAGTACCTAATAAAAAATAGTAATACTATTGTTATTGAAGCAAAAAAATGGTAAGAAACGACTATTTTTGCCTACGATGCCGATAAAATGAATTTATGGTAGTGTTGTTGAAATGTATTTGGACGAATTGGTAGAAAGTATTTAAGGGCATAAGACTAATTTAAGTAGTAAGATAATAAATTAGACAGATTCAGATATTGGGGTTTGAAGTGTAAGTACCTATAAAATTAAAAATAGTTCATACTATATATAGAAAGAATTAATGAGAAAATTAGGCATAACAATTGGCACCTTAACTTAGGAAAATAACCAATTGATAAAGAAGTGAAATGTATTTTAAAAGCTAAATGAATTGAATTCTAGAGGAGCTATATATAGATATGATCTATTTGTAGGTTTACGAATACAAAGATAAATAAAATACTTAAAAGGTTCTAATTTTTTTCCAAAACATTTAAATAATTTTCTAATATAAAGGAAAACCATCTAAATGGGAGTTAGCATTTTTTTTATAAGTCTTTGATTCCTAACCACTTACTTCTTATAATCTTTAGTAACTAATAAGCTACAAAAATAAAAAAAGAATTTTATTCTAGAGGTCAATATTTTAGTAACTTCTTATAGAAACTCTAATAGTCAACTTCTAATATATTCCTAACACTTCTCTTTTTAGACTATACCAAATAAGAAAAAGTAACAATATCTTCTGATTTTATTTTATACGCTAAAAAAAAATATGAGTGGCAGCTTTTGATGAAACAAAAATACGTGCAGTCTTAAAATTATTTTTAGATTAATTCCATAAAAAGCTTCAATTATTATCAAGGCTTACTCAAGACTGCACGTTTTAAAAATTCCCTTCTAAAACCTGTTAGGCAGGTTATAGATTCTTTTGTGTGTTTTCTAAATTATAGTATGTATGTATTTTTGATAGAAGTAATAAGTAATAAGTAATAAGTAATAAGTAATAAATCGTTGACAACTAATGTTTAAAAAATCATATTGGTCTACTTTCATTTTGACACTTTTACTTAAGTGAACAATGTAAATTAAAATTAAAAACTCGCTCCTAATTAAGGGTTTGTAATTTCAAGAATGTACATTTATTTATTTCACATTCCTTAGTTCTACTTTGGTACTTTGGCTGTTTTAAATGCTCTTTTGCCCTTACCTGCGTTTCTTGGAAGGCTTGTTTCAGGGCAGCCCATCCGCTTCGTGGTTCAGGAATATATTCCTTACGAAAGCAATAGCTTTCCTAGCTATATTACCGAGCCGACTAAAATGTGCATTAACTTTTTAAGTTGTATGATGTTGAAATTTACAATTGGTGTGCTTAACAATAGGTAATCTAAAAGCGGTAATCAAGTCAAGAAATTTTTGGGAGCTTTATTTTATTTTTCCCTTTTCCCTTATTATGTTTACACTTACAGTAACATATACTTATTATAATTTCAAATACTATACCAAACTTAATTAAATGTTAAATAAAAATATATTTATCTTCCTAAAGAACAGCTTATTTTATATTCTATTTTTTTTGTTTCTGTTTTTATTCTCTTGCCAAAGTAGCATTAAAGAGCATCCTTATCCCGTTACACAAAACGCTACTACCTCAAATGCAATGGCTGTATCTGCACATCCACTGGCAACCCGAGTCGGATTATCTATTCTAAAAAAGGGAGGAAATGCAATAGATGCCACTATCGC
The DNA here is from genome assembly GCA_023300255.1 of Saprospiraceae bacterium. Classification (GTDB taxonomy): domain Bacteria; phylum Bacteroidota; class Bacteroidia; order Chitinophagales; family Saprospiraceae; genus JAFMDF01. The sequence goes on from JALZWC010000823.1 coordinate 2,395, forward strand.
TATACAATTTGCCTTAGCAGTCGTTTACCCAAGAGCTGGTAATATAGGAGGAGGAGGTTTTATGGTCGTCCGTACAAATAAAGGAGAATATGCTAGTTTAGATTATCGAGAGAAAGCACCTAAGCTAGGCAGTAGAGATATGTATCTAAATACAGACAAGAATGTAATTCCTAATTTAAGTAGAATCGGCCACCTTGCAGTAGGCGTACCTGGTACTGTCGATGGATTAATTAATGCACATACTAAATATGGCCAATTGGCATTTGCTGAGGTAATTCAGCCTGCTATTGATTTAGCAAAGAATGGCTACCAGCTTTCGCCAAAAGAAGTCAATCGCTTAAATAAAACACAAGAAGCTTTCCGAGAACACAATACCACGATGCCTGTTTTTGTTAGAGAAGCGTCATGGAAAGTTGGAGATTTGTTAGTGCAAAAAGATTTAGCACAAACTTTGACCTTAATTAGAGATAATGGTCGTGCGGGTTTTTATGAAGGTATTACTGCGGATAAAATTGTTGCGGAAATGAAAGCTGGTAAGGGCCTTATTTCACATGAAGATTTGCTAGAGTACCAATCAAAATGGAGGACGCCTATAATAGGGGATTATAAAAATTATAAGGTGATCTCTATGCCTCCGCCTTCTAGTGGAGGTATTGCCTTACTGCAATTATTAAAATTAGTAGAACCTTTTCCATTAAGTACCGATGGTTTTCATTCTGTTGATGCCATACATACTATGGTGGAGGCAGAACGCAGGGTATATGCTGATCGAGCAAAACATCTTGGAGATATAGATTTTTACCCTGTTCCACAAGACAGCTTGTTAGAAGCTGCTTATTTGTTGGATAGAATGTCTGACTTCTCTAAGGATAAGGCTACTACTAGTGAATCTATTGCTGCTGGAGCTTTTGAAGTGGCTATGGAGAGCTTTGAAACGACCCATACTTGTGTGGTAGATAAAGCGGGTAATGCGGTCTCTTTAACAACCACCTTGAACGGAAACTATGGCTCAAAAGTAGTGGTGTCTAATGCGGGCTTTTTATTGAATAATGAGATGGATGACTTTAGTGCAAAACCTGGTGTACCTAACATGTATGGTTTAGTGGGTAATGAGGCCAATGCTATTGAACCTGGTAAAAGAATGCTTAGCTCTATGACGCCTACGATCATTGAAAAGGATGGTCAACTACATTTAATATTGGGTGCACCTGGTGGATCGACTATCATTACTGCCGTTTTTCAGGTGTTCTTAAATGTTGCTGAATTTAATATGTCTCTGGAAGAAGCTGTTTGGGCTAGTCGTTTTCATCACCAATGGTTGCCTGATCAAATTATGTATGAAAAAGATGGCTTGGATAATGCAGTAAAAAAGGCATTAGAAGATAAAGGACATACGTTGAATGAAAGGGCTTATTTGGCCCTTATTAAAGCTATACAGGTATTGCCTAATGGGGATTTGCAGGGAGTTGGTGATAATCGGAGTGAGGATCATGCGGAGGGGTATTAAGTGAGAAGTCAGGTGTCAGATCGTCCTTAGGAATGAGGAGATAATAGATGTTACAAGTTGGGTTAGGAATGTGTATGAAATAACTTCGTAATTTATGCTGCTTCTTTTGCTCTTATTTTTCACTTTAATTCAGTCAAAGTATCAACAATTATCCTTCATT
>JALZWC010000824.1 GCA_023300255.1 Saprospiraceae bacterium
TAAGTTGAGCCAGAATGCGCCGATATTTTTTCTTGTAAGGAAAGCTGAAAAATTAAGCATAGTCTGCACTACGGTTCATTTTTCAGGTTTTCTTAGAAGATGAGCTTGCACAGCAAGTGAATCTATCTGGCTTTAGACAGACCGCAAAGCGGACGGGCTGGCAGGGCAAGTATAATGGCTCAAATTATTTTGTTCTTTTCACTTATGTGATTCCGTGTTTACTAGCGCCTCGTTATTTCTCCCTGCCCCTGTGTCTCCGTGTTCCTAATAGCTATTTGGTATTCTTCCCTACCTCTATTTATCCATTTGAGCCTGTATTTTCCTCACCAACACATTAATATCGTAATAGTCTTCCGAAAGGATAGTCGCTTGTTTATTCCTGCGCTCCAATACTAACATTTTAGACTTCCCAATAGCCATATTTGGATCTACAAATGACTTTTGTTGATCGGTATATATACCTGCTCGAATAATCTCTTTGTAAGGTATTTTTCCTTGATAACAAGTAATATGATCCTCATATAAACTGATTGGCTGAATACGATATAAATTCCAAGTACTTAAAAATAAGGTCGCAGAAAACATCATAGCCAGCAAACCACTGATCAAAAAACTAAGCTGTTTATAGGGGCCTTTCAAGCTTGAAATTTTATTGGCCTGTATAAGGAAAGTGAATCCTATAAACCCAATTGTAAGAAAAAATAAAATTAATAAACCAGTATAAGATTTATCGGGTATTGCTGTAAATAATGGCTCCATAATATTGTTTGATGTTGAAGAAGTAAAAGGTTGAAGTTGTTTTTTCATCATTCCTAAGACAGAAAAATGACTAATATTTACTTATCTCCTCATTCCTAAAAAAGTCTTTTTCATAGAAAAGTGAAAGGAATTAAATAAGTTGAGCCAGAAGGCGCAGTTATTTTGTTCGTTTCACTAAAATGCAAAGTAGCACAAAGTTTTGAAATTTACTTTTGAACGAGTAAAACTTGTTCTTCGCGAAAAATATATAGTGGAGGAGACAACTAAATTGCCAAGCTGCATATACAATTTTTTTCTAAAATATTAGATGTTTAACAATATGTTTTTGGGAAAAAAAGTGGCATATCAAGAGATAGAAACAATAGAAAAGAGAAATAAGGAAGAGATGATTTAGATTATACTAAAATAGTATGTGTTTTATTAAGCTTTATATCAATCTGATTATCAATATTTAACAAAAAATAGCTTAAAAATATAACTCTTTTGATTATTATTTGCTTATTAGAATAATACATCATCAAAATGATTATCAAAATGTTAAATCAGATAGGGGAATAGGGTAACCGCCAACTTTTTTGGAAAAAAAAGTGGTAAAAAGTGGGAAGAAGTGGTAAAAAACTCTACTTTTGATTGAAGATAAGAGAACTTAAACCATTTTTCATCAAATGAGATGCCTCAACTACTAGGAGAATATGACTGCAAAATTGATGCAAAAGGGCGTGTACGCATACCTTCTGCACTCTTGAAACAGTTGGGGGAATCCGAAAGCTATGAATTTGTAGTCAATCGAGGATTCGAAAAATGTTTAATGCTGTATCCTAAAGTAATTTGGACTAAAATTACGAAAGATATTGATGAGTTGAATGTCTACGATGAAAAAAACCGAGCATTTGTGAGGTATTTTTATCGAGGGGCCTCAGAAGTGTCTACTGATTCGGCAGAAAGGCTCTTATTTCCTAAGCGATTAATCGCTTATGCTGGTATTACAAAAGAGATAGTACTATTTGCTTATAAAGATCGAGTGGAAGTTTGGGATGCAGAAGCATACGAGGAGCAATTGAATAACGAACCAATAGATTTCTCTAGTCTTGCTCAACAAGTAATGACTAAGGAAGAGGATAAAAAAGTAGCCGTGGAAGTACAGGTAAGTAGTAAACCTGGTACAGGTTGGACATCTGATCAATAACATAAGTACAAATCTTGGAATCTAGCGACTATCACGTACCCGTATTACTTTCTGAAAGTATATCGGCATTAAAAATAAATCCTTCTGGAGTTTACGTTGATGTCACCTTCGGTGGTGGCGGACATTCCAAAGTGATATTAGAACACCTGAATGACAAAGGTCATTTAATAGGTTTTGATCAGGATGCAGATGCAGAAAAAAATGTGCCTGATGATAAGCGATTTTCTTTTGCTCATAGTAACTATAGTTACTTGAGACAATTCACCCGCTTATATGGGCATAAAGAAGTAGATGGCATTTTAGCAGATTTAGGCGTCTCCTCTCATCAATTCGATGAAGGTACAAGAGGCTTTACTTTTCGCCAAGATACTTTACTCGACATGCGGATGAATCAGTCTAGTGATAAAACAGCTATTGATGTTTTAAATACTTATTCGCCAGAGGAATTGCAACAAGTGTTGAGTGAATATGGAGAAGTTAGAAATTCGAAGACTGTTGCTCATAGAATAGTGGAGGAACGACGGAATAGAGAGATTAAAACCTCTGGACAGTTTTTGTATCTATTAGAGCCATTGATAAGAGGTAATCGAAATCGTTATTTGTCGCAAATTTTTCAAGCATTGCGAATAGAAGTAAATGATGAGATCAATTCTTTGAAGACGTTTATAGAAGAGGCGGCTCAGGTTTTAAAGCCAGGTGGCCGTTTAGTCGTTATAAGTTATCACTCTTTAGAAGATCGAGTGGTTAAGAATTTTTTCAAGGCAGGTAATTTCAAAGGGATTCCAGAAAAAGACTTTTATGGAAATATTTTGAAGCCTTTCAAGCAGATTACTAGAAAACCACTAGTTCCATCTGATGAAGAGACCAAAAGAAATCCTAGAGCCCGCAGTGCAAAAATGAGAGTCGTTGAAAAAGCAGTTGAAAATACAGTGAACTAGTCAAATAGCTCATGACAAAGAAAAAAACAAATTATACTGCTTTAAGCACTATTAGTGCTAAGTGGGTTCTTAATAATTTACCATTTGTATTTTTTGTAGGCTTGTTAGCAACTGCTTATATCGCCAATAGGCATTATTCTGAAAAAGCAGTTAGAGACATTCAAACCTTACAAGAAGATGTTCAGAAATTGAGGTTACGCTATCTTTCTTTAAAATCTGAGTTAATGTATAATACAAAACATTCAGAGGTAGAAAAAGTGGTAGCAGGACAAGGCTTGACAAATAAAGGTAAGCAACCAAAAAAAATCATCGTCGATTAAGGAGTGGTTTAAGTAAATTACTTCAGAGAAAACTAACACTTGGCAAAGATAATTAACATAAAGAATGAGGTATTAATCAGGGTCTATATCGTTGGATTCATGATTTTGTTATTTGCCTTAGTTGTTATTTGGAAAGCCATCCATATACAAGTTTGGGAAGGAGAGAAGTGGCAGACGATGAGAGATAAGTTAGTAATTGAAGAAATTCCTCTCCAAGCGGAGAGGGGCAATATATTCGCTGCGGATGGTAGTATTTTAGCCACCGCGCTTCCGTTCTTTGACATACGATTTGATCCTACTATTGTAAGTGATGAAATTTTTGAAGAAAATGTAGATTCTTTAGCTAGATGCTTAGCATCTATTAATTTATCTCGTACAGAGGGCGGCTGGAAACAGGTAATGGAAGATAGCCGTGCCACAGGTAATAAGTATTTGAAAGTCAAGAATACAGTAGATTTTACAGAGTTAGAACGCATTAAAACATTTCCAATTCTTAGTTTAGGTCGCTATCAAGGAGGCTTGATAGCAGAAGAAAGATTCAGTAGAAAAAAACCTTTTAATTCTCTAGCCCATCGAACGATTGGGCGAGTAGATACAAGCAGAAATATAAACATTGGCCTAGAAGGCTATTTTAATAATGATCTAAAAGGAGAGTCTGGTAAACGTTTAATGTATAGACTGGCTGGCGGAGATTGGATTCCGGTTGGCGACTTAACTCAAATTGAGCCGCAAAAAGGAAAAGATATAGTTACGACACTTGACATAAATATACAAGATATTACGCATAATGCTTTGTACGGGGCACTCGAGTATCATAATGCAGCCTACGGGACTGCCATTGTGATGGAAGTAAAAACGGGTGCTATAAAAGCTATTGCCAATTTACAGCAAAACGACAGAGGCGGCTACGGAGAACTATTCAATTTTGGAGTAGGTACTTTATTTGAGCCTGGTTCTACTTTTAAACTAGCCTCTATAATGGCTTTGTTAGAAGATGGCCATATTGAATTAGACAACCTCATTGAAATAGATTCTGGTCGCTATGAGTTTTATGAAGAAACATTAGTTGATTCTGGAAAAGAATCCTTTGTTTCTGATACAATCTCTATCCGTCGGGCCTTCGAAATATCTTCTAATGTTGGGATGGCTAAATTGGTGCATTATTTCTATGGTAAGAATAAACGAACCGCAGAACAATTCATTAATCGCCTAAAGTCTTTTTATTTACATCTACCGACAGGTGTGGAAATAAAAGGAGAAGAAAAACCTTACATTAAAGAAGCTTACAACAAAGAAGATTTATGGAGTGGTACTACCTTACCTTGGATGGCAATTGGTTATGAAACCATGTTCACCCCCCTTCAAATACTTACCTTTTATAATATGGTGGCGAACGACGGCTTATTAATGAAGCCAAGCTTGGTCACTGAAATGCAACTCTTTGGTGAAACAATAGAAAAATTTCCACCTACTGTTGTCAATAGACGAATAGTATCGAAAGCAACTATCAAAAAAGCCAAAGAATTATTAGAAGGTGTAGTAGAACGAGGGACGGCTAAGCATTTAAAATCTAATCAATACCGTTTCGCAGGTAAAACAGGTACTGCACAAGCCAATTATCATAAAATAAAGAAAACTGAAATTCATCACGTAGCCTCTTTTGTGGGATATTTTCCCGCAGAAAATCCAATCTACTCTTGTATCGTCGTTATAGATGATCCCCGTTTGCATAGCATATATGGGGGAGAAGTAGCAGGTCCTGTTTTTCGAAAAATTGCTGATCGGTGTTTTGAAACCCAGTCAGCATTCTATCAATCCATGACAAACGTGAACAGTAAAATATCCAAGCTCCGAACAGAGGACCTACCGAAAAAGGATATAGGCTATCAAGAAGATTTTCAGTCTATTTTTACTCACTTAGGGTTGCAACATCGACAACCTTCTACCTCAGAATGGACTTTGATTAATGCAGAATCTGATTCTCTAAGTTTTAATAAAAGAACGATTCCGAATAAAGAAGTACCTAATGTAGTAGGTATGGGTTTGAGAGATGCACTATTTATACTAGAAAATAGAGGGCTAGAAGTTACAATTGGTGGCGTAGGTAAAGTGGTTAGACAATCACTGATCCCCGGCACCAAAATTAGAGGACAACAAATAAAGCTCTATCTAGGATAGGCTTACTAATTAAAAGTTCCTCACACTATGAAAATTTATCAGTTATTATCAGGAATTGCCATTGAGAACACTATCGGTGATTCCGACAAACAAATAACTTCTACCGTCTTTGATTCTAGAAAAGTAGAGCAAGGTAGTCTGTTTATAGCTGTGCGAGGCACACAAGTGGATGGACATGAGTATATCCCGAAAGCTATTGAACAAGGTGCCGTTGCAATTCTTTGTGAAGATTTACCAAAAAAAGATCACCAAATAGCTCACATAACTTATATACAAGTAGCAGATACATCTGTTGCATTGGGCACAATCGCTCAAAATATATATGATCACCCTTCAAAAAAGCTGCAGCTAATAGGCGTTACTGGAACGAATGGAAAAACAACAAGTGCGACTCTTTTATACCAATTGTTTACCCAATTGGGATATAAGGTAGGACTTTTGTCTACTGTAGAGAATAAAATTGGTTCCCGAGTCCTAAAAGCTACACACACTACTCCCGATATACTGACTATCAACGCTTTACTCCAACAAATGGTAGAAGCTGGATGCGACTATGTATTCATAGAAGTCAGTTCACATGCTATTCATCAAAATAGAATAAAAGGTTTACAATTCAGAGGTGGGGTATTTACTAATTTATCCCATGATCATCTGGATTATCATAAAACTTTTAAAGAATATATAAACGCGAAGAAAAAGTTCTTTGACGATTTACCTGCAACTGCATTTGCTTTGACCAATATAGATGATAAGCAAGGTAGGATAATGGTTCAAAATACTAAAGCACAAATAGCTACTTATAGTTTGCAAAAAACAGCAACATATAAAGCTAAAATATTAGAAAATAGAGTAGATGGATTGCATCTAACATTTAATGACCAAGCAGTATTTTGTAGATTGATAGGCGTATTCAATGCTTATAACTTATTAGCAGTGTTTGGAGTAGGAGACTTATTAGGAGTTGATCCTGAACAATTATTGTTAATACTTAGTAATCTTAAAGCAGCAGAAGGTCGATTTGATACTGTAGTAATTCAAGGTAAAATAGGTATTATAGACTATGCCCATACACCAGATGCACTAGAAAATGTATTAGACACTATTCAGAAAATAGCCACTAAGGCACAGCAAAGTATAACGATTGGTTGGCAAGCGATGACCGAATTGATTGGACACCAATGCTGAACT
>JALZWC010000825.1 GCA_023300255.1 Saprospiraceae bacterium
GTAGCCCAGCTATGCTTAGTTTTTCAGAATTCCTTAGAGTAAAAAATGACTAGCTTAAAACGACCAATTTATTCTCACTTTTTGCCTTATTCCTTGAAGAATGGATCTGAAATACTACCTCCAGCTTCCAAAGTCTCTAAACGAGTCTTAAATTCAGTTGAAGTTACTAAGTCATCTTTTCTAGCAAAGATTTCTTTTAAAGCGATCAATGTATTTCTATCACTTGGATTTAATGTTTCCGCTTGCTTAAAGAAAGGTAATGCCTCATCGAATTGAGTAATCATTTTCTTTCTTAATTCATCGTATTTCTTTAATCCTGCCTTTGAATAATCATCTGCTAATGCATTCATAGAGGTAGTAGTAGCTGCTGCTCTGTTATAATACAATGCACCAATACTATATACTGCATCAAAGAACCCTGGCTTTAATTCTAAAGCTTTATTGTAATTTTTGAAAGCAGCATCAAAATGCTCCATTGCCTTCGCTTCGTTCTTCGCTGCTAATTCTTTCTGGTAAAGATTATCATATACATTACCTAAAGTAGAGTATAAAGAAGGATTATCTGGCTCTTTAGCAATGGCATTTTCTAGTTTGCCTGTCAATTCATCTAATCTTCCTTCCTTCAAATAATGATTGATTTCATTAAATAAAAGACTTACATCATCAGGAAATTTTTCTCTCCCTTCGTTTAAGATTGCAAATGCGGCCTCACTGTCATCGCCTGCCATTTTATACAATGCTTCATAAACAGCTGGCTTATCATAACCAGCATCTCTCAATTGAGTGAACAATGGCTTTGCAGCTTCTAAATTTTGAGCATTTAATGCAGCTAAACCTGTGTAGTACAATTGCTCATTATATCCGTCTTCATCAGCGAAGATACCTGATTCTCCATTATCCTTTAAAATAATCTGTGCATCAGTAGCATCTTTAAATGCTTTGTATGCAGTGGCATAATCCTGAGCTTCATAAGCTTCTGCACCTTCCCCTACTAAATAACTCTGTACTTCGGCTATACCTTTTACGGCATCCTTCGTTTCATATTTCTTCTGAGATAGCTCTAGTGCTTTTTGATAAGCCCCATAAGCTTGAACAGCAGCATTTGGTACTACTTTTTGAGTACTAGGATCTACCTGCTTGTATGTTGCATAATTTCTATAGACGCTATTAAATAAGTCTCCTTTTAATTGCCATACCTTCGAACTACCATTAACATCCCCAGAAGCAGTAGCAATATTTAAGGCATCTATAGTTTCTTGTATTTTGTCCACATTCTTAGCAGGTTCCAAATTATATGCACCATATGCCTTGGTTGCATTCTTAAGTGCTTTCTTACCATCCTGAGCAGAAATAGTTCCTGCTACTAAGAGCAAAGAAAATAAGCCAAACAAAAACTTCTTCATCTTATTAATTTTAATTTTTAAATTTTTTGTTAGGGTTAGAAGGTAGTTTCTTCTAGTGTGTTCCCCGTTTGTTGTAACAATTGATCACAAATTTACTATTATTTTGAAGATCAACTATAACTTTTCTACTATTTAGACGACGAAATTAGCATTTCTAGTGTTTCTAGGGTGTTAAAGAACTTATTCTTTTTGTTAAAAAAGGTTAAGCTTACTTAACAATAAAAACACATAACAGGAATCAGCTTATCTTCGCTCTAAAATATAAATATATTATAAAATGAAAAACATTATTGCTATTGTATTATTCTTTTTCTCTTTTTGTTTAATTCCATTAATAGCTCAAAAAATGGACTATAAACTAACCAAGAGTAAATTATTAAAAGTAAAGGAAAAAGGTTTTGTTTTAGTTTACTCCGCTACCACAGAAAAAGGAGAAGTATTAACTGTCAGTAAGTACCGTACGCCCAACCTAAAAGGAAGATCATTATCTGGCTATCAGCTGAATCATTATGATGCTGAATTGAATCTCCTAACTACGAAGACCCTACCAGATAAGCAGATTAGTGTAATAGGATTGGATATAAGGGGTAACAAAATCAATCTTTTATCTATTATTAAAAATAAGCAAGGAGGCATTGATTATACCTTGCTATATTCCGATTTAAACAAAGAATTAGATTTTAAGAAAAGAAAATTATTCTCAATTGAGAAAAAAGATTTGCTTACAACTTTAGGTCGATTTGAAATGGGAACTCATTTAAATTGTTGCGATAATGAGGAGGATAGTAAGAAATTGATATTTTCGGAGAATAATAAATACATGGCTTTCATTGGTGATCTAAATGGCAGCAAAGTAGAAGCTCGTCGAATATACGTCTTGGATGAACAGCTTAACACTGTTATAGATTATACTTTCAGAAGCAGTATCAAAGACAAAAGTTTTGTTTTTCAGAATTTCAATCTTGATAACAAAGGAAATGTTTATTTCCTAGGTAAAGTAGATAGAGAAAAAAAGAAAAATAAACCCGACTATCATTATGAATTGTATAAAGTAACTAAAGATGGACATACCAAAGCGATTTTAAACACAGAAGATTTGTTTGTTGCTTCTCTAACTTCTGTTACTAAAAAAGGAAGGCTATCCTATGTGGGATTTTATTCAAAAGATAGTGATTACGTATTCGATGGTGTTGTACGTTTTGATGTGAACATGGATAACTTGGAAATCACTAAACCTGCTGCTTCCCCTTTTACAGAAAAATTTTTTAATGATAAATATGGAAAAAAGAAGCGCGCAAAGTATCTACGATCTTTTACAATGAAAAGTGCTTTCATGTTAGATGATGGAGATATTATAGTTAATGGAGAGGAGTTTGAATCTGGATTGACTCCAACATCTAATGGTCGGAGTTCTAGTAGAACTGACTTTGATGATATAATAATAGTAAGAATGAATATTAAAGGTACAATAGTATGGGCTAGATTAATAAATAAATCCCAAAGATCTTCAACTGCTGGTAAGTATTTTTCCTATACATCAACAGTAGTAAATGAAAAAAATATTTTTTTCCTGAATGGTAGTGATGAAGTCAAAAAATTAAAAGACGGTCGCATTGAATTTCTTGAACCTTCCAGTTTGAAAAAAGCTAATTTGTATGTCGTTATTGTTGATCAGGAAGGAAAAATCGATTATAAGAAATTGATTACTTCAGAGAAAGAAGAAATATGTTATGAAGTGAGTCATGGGGTTATTACAGATAAGCATGCTGGTAACGAAATATTGCTTTTAGGAAGTAACAAAACTAAAAAGCAGTTATTAAAAATTAATCTTGAATAAATGAATTAGGTTATTGTCTATTTCTAAAATAACCTAAACGGCTACCCGTCTATAGATTGTCAGATATAAAAGCAGTAGTCTTGCAATTTTGCCGTCGGATGGCTAGCGCCGTCCGATGGCAATGAAAACCTTATCATCGGACGGCGGTAGCCATCCGACGATAAGATTTGAACAATATTAGCAGTTTACCTCTTTTTTAACTGACGCTCTATAACATTGTAAATTGCTGTTAATGAATTATTTATAGTTTATTGGAGCTACCCGC
>JALZWC010000826.1 GCA_023300255.1 Saprospiraceae bacterium
ATGCGTATGTCGTGCCTGTCGTATCTAGTTTCTGGTTGTTGTTGTTGTTCTCACATTAACTCACAATTCAATGCAGTCCGTGGTCGCAGGACAGGCTCCGCTGTCGTTAAAATTTGTGCGAAGTTATTAGGATTTGCTCCTTTGATGATCACCTGATCGCTAAATATTCTTCCAGTATTTAACTCATCCGGACTACAAGGATCTGTTGCCGTGCCTTCTAATTCTATTGGGGATCCTGAGGTAAAAGCATCACATTCTGTTTCCATTAGAAAACGAATCACTATACTATTACTATCCGCCGAAGAAGTAACTCCTGGAAATCCACTCGTATGTATTGTATTACTAAAATCATTGTCTTCTGTGTAGGTTAGTTGGTTTCCATTAATAGTAGGATCCCCTATAGAATAAAAAGGAACTGCACCACTTAGATCACCAGCGTTGGGATACGACGCCTCAAAACTTCCAAGAACTACCGTCGCCCCTTCTACTGGTATAAGCATTTCTACTGCTAAATCGGTAACGGTCACGCTCTTTACATTTTTTAGTAAAATAGCAACAGGTATAGAATCGCATAAATCATATTCCGTGCCTGACGCAGGAGATAAAATATCCCCTTGAATAGCCGCTTCTCCAAAAGTGTACATATAACATTTTTCGTTGGTATTACAGGCAGCGGTACCTCCAGCAACTGCTGCTTGAATATCTGCATCCATACAACCAGATGTTACAGTAACACAAACTTCAGGAGATGGCAAGGGAGGGAATGGACAAAATAAAAGCGTAGTCCCTATTTTAAAATCTGCACAATCCCCTGGAGCTAAATTTGGTAAATCGAACCGATAAGTATTAGAAGTACCATCTGTTGAAACGTAGGTATATGGTATTGGAGTCATTCCATCATCATAGACATTGACCAACTGCAAACTATTCGCTAGGGTTATTGTAGAAGAAACTCCCATATGGACCGTGTTAGGTCCCGCAGCATCCGCACAAACACTAAAGTCATTTAGTTCTTCACTAGTACCAGGCACCAAACTTGACAACAAATTTTTATCCACCGTTTGGGTTAAATCTGGAAATCCATTTCTATTATCTTGTATTAAAACATCTTGGCTCAATCTGTCATTCTTCAAGATTAAAGTATCTAAGTCAAACGCAGTATAATAGTTTGCTCCATTTCCCAAATTTAAGCATTCACTGATCTCATTATTTAATCCTGTAGCTGCTATAAAATTACATCTATAGTCATTTTCATCTGGCGGATCACAGGGATAAGCATAATCATAGCTTAGTGTATAATCAGAAAGCGTAGCTAAATCACCTGGGCAAACCATACATAAATCATAAGTAATTTTCAAGGTATCTCTTTGCCCTGCTAATCCAAGGCCTATACCAGGATAACCTTCCATATCTGGATTTAATACAATTGTACCTGGACTACCTCCTGATACAGAGCAATACAATTGCCCTCCCACGGTTACACAATCATGATTAATCGTATCTTGAATACTTAGTGGATAGCTTATTCCTCCACTTGTAGTTGCCATCGCATTCCCACAAAACATAAGCGGAGAGTATACGGGAATACTAATATCATTCATTTTAAAATAAGGTCGATACTCATTCGCATACCAAGTAATTGGGGTTGTATTTTCTACCGAAAACAAGTGTTCCGCCGTCCCACCACAATCATCTATAATTAATTCTGTTTTAGCTACCACATCACTTGGGCAATACGTTTCCAATAAAGCATCTTCTCGACAACTAGTCGTCGTTACAATACAATCAGGATCAAACTCATCAAATCTATGGGACCAAACATCTTGATATATCCGAGGTGTTTGTACAGCAGGTTCTCCTATAACTACTGCAAAAGGATTTTTGATTAATGGTATTCTCATGGCAACAAATAAAGAATCCCCCACCTCAAATCCATATTTTGCATTAAAGTCATCCCAACAATTTCCGTTATTTTCCCAGCTTGTATAATCTACTCCTCTACATTCTTGTAGTTTCGTTTGATTTCTTATTTGGAAATAGACTCTTGAATTGTCATACCAATCATAACTACTATTGGCACTTCCATTAGAGAAATGAGGTTCTGTAAAACTTTGCCAAGGAGAAGATCCAAACCAAGTGGTAATTCCAGAAATACGATAGGTGGATAGATCTGGATCATGACAGGAAGGAATATCTGAAAAATCAATAGTTGTCCTAGTTGTACTTCCAACTTTTTTTAATTCGTAAGAAACCAATTCTGTTTTTTTGGCATCCATGACCATAGATACATTATTCAAAGCACCACCTGAAATAGGTAGCACCCTCACTCCAAATCCCCACTCATAAATATCTCCCAATGCTTCTTCTGAATTGATCCTTATAGATGCTTCATAGAAAACAGTATCACATGGTAAGTACCTATTTCTATCTATAGCTGGCACCTCTAAGGGATCTATTTTTGTAGTCATAGTTTCATCCGTGTAACCTGTCGATTCTCTATAAACCTTAGAGACATTTGCTATCAAAGCGCAAGAACAACCCGTGGCATTAGGATTAGATCTAAAGAACATACTTTCACATGCTTTTACTGTTTCGCAGGTACAGGTTCCGGTATCGCAAGTCTCAATGACTTGATGTACTCCATCCATATAAACAAACGGTGCACAAAGCGTTGTATCCACCGTTAATTCGTAACGATAACAAACGGTATCTCCTATATTAACAACTCCTGCATCTATTATTAAAGATCGAGTACCTGGACTAATAGAATCCCATGTGACCGTAGCGCCTGTAATTTGATTTACCCCATTGACGTCTACCATGATAGTGGCTGGATCAATTTCTACATCGTGTACGATGGCACCACTTCCAGCAAACAATACTTGTAATTGATTAGTCGTATTAGCAGGATCACAAGAAGTAACATTCTCTCGATCATACACATAGCAAAATTCTACCGTTTTAGTTTTAGCACCAGAAGTACCTGTAGCGCCAAAATCAAAACCAAAAAAGGAAGCAGAAACTTCTGTTTCATTCGTACTTTGATAGACGGCTCCATTCGTAATACTAAAAGCAGTAACTGGTGGAAAAAATTTAAAAGCTTGACCACAATCTCTATTTGCTTCTACATAAAATTGGGCAAAATCACAAAACACTACTCCACATTGGATAGAAGAAGCTGAAGGAGGTAAGGCACAACTAAATTCTAATTCGATTTGTATACTTATGGTATCTCCTCCTGGTAGATCATCAAAGAAACCATCCCCGTCAAAATCAGAAATTCCACCTACTCCATCAGGATCGAAAGTCAAACCTGTTAAATCGATATTGATATCATCATTCACCCAAGAGTAACAACTATCCGGTATTTCTGCACCCCCTATTAATACTCTTGCTACCTCTAGGGAAGGTTTTTCACATGTTTCAAAACCAAAATTAAAATCCGTAAAAACTCCTTGTTGAGGATCATTAGTATCACCATATATTTTTAATTCTATAATTCCTGGGGGCCCACATATTTCTGGATTCTGAATTAAAGCTGCTTCTGCTATTGGTTCTGGTCGTACGCTTGGGCGAATTAAAATCTCTTTATCATTCGTTACCGTTTGGCATAAATTTCCAAAGCATCCATAATCCATCTTGTACTGAATGGGGTACGTATTAATCAAAGGACATTCGTCTACTTGATAGCATAGTTGAATCGTTAAGCGTTCCCCTGTATCAAATAAAGAATCGGTAGGATTTGGATTAACGTTTCCTTCAAAAAATGATCCTCCAATAACAGCATCTAATATCTGAGTAGTAGGATCATAATTATAAGGCAAATCTATACTATTGGCTTTCACGCTAGTGAGCACCAAATTGTCTGTAAAATCTAAACCACATACAGAGAAATTAAATTCATTAAGATAAGCGTCTATCCCATCTTGAGAGATTACTATATTGGAACAAGTTTCTGTACTCAAGGCACCTATAGACGTATTAACTACACTTTGAAAATTTAGTACAGGTTCTCTAATAACTGTATTATAGGTTCTAATTGGTGAGGCAAATTGTTGGCAATCATAAAAGTTTCCACAAGTATCTTCATAGATATAGTTGAACTTTAGATCAATCGTATAACTCAGAGCATCTATATCCGCATCACAGGTTGCATCTACTCCAATATATCCGATAAACACCCCTTCTGTAATACCATCTAATAAGAACCTCGGTTTTGATGGTGTTGGATCGACAACAGATATACTAGTCCCAGCATATTCCGTTAATTCAAAACCAGCATATTGCATTCCTGGTTTAAAGCTGACAGACATTTGAGTACCAGAAATATTTCCTGTCTCTTCAATATAAATTAAGAACGCGAGCGTATCTGATGCGCCACAAATCATCAACTCATCCGTCTGCGCAAATCCAGGAATATTGTTGAGTTCTATTACTTCTATCTCTGGACAACTGTTAGCTACACAATCAGGCGCTTGAGCGTTTATGCTACTATTCATTGCCATTAATATAAAAAAGCTAAAGGCAATTATGAATAAATTCTTTCTCATCAGAGGGTATGCTTTGTGTTTATTGTATACAAAAAATGTTAGTAATTATTCATCACATGTGCTAGAACTCCCTCCGACCCCCTCTTAAAAAAGGAAGGGAATATCTCCGAAACGAAATCCTCAATTCGGAGACAAAATATTCACCCACAGCGTCTCCCCCTCTTTTTAAGAGGGGGTCGGGGGGAGTTCCTAATTGTGTACTAAACAGTTACAAAAGATAGTCAATTATTAATTTCCAAATACTTGTACTGAAGGTACTTCACAATTCAAATGAAAGCCTGACTAAACAAAAAAAACAGATAAGAAGGGGGATACATTTTCGCATTGTTAACTAGGTTCTGAGGCTAATCAT
>JALZWC010000827.1 GCA_023300255.1 Saprospiraceae bacterium
AAATTATCCGCTACTATTATAGCTCCAACAGATGATTTTACCATTAATTGGACGACCAATAATGGAGCTATTTTGTCTGGAGAAGCGGACGCTTCTCCACTTATTGCGAGCTCTGGTGTTTACTCTTTTCTAGTAACAGATAATGGAAATGGATGCGAAGAAGAAATATTAGTAGAAGTGCTGGAAGATGTAGCAAAACCAATTGTTAACATCACTTCTGATTTACGTCTAACCTGTGAACGACAAACATTGACACTAGCTGCGGATGTGAATTTAGCCGACGCTACCTATAAATTTAATTGGCAGCCGGCTAATCCAAATTCTATTATTTCTAATAGAAATACATTGAATCCTGTAGTTGACCAACCAGGAACTTATATACTAACCGTACAAAATCAAGATAATTTTTGTGAAGAAACGGTGGATGCAATGGTGCTTATTGATACCATTAAACCATTAGCGGATGCGGGAGCATCTTTTGTTTTTACTTGTGATCTAACAACGACCAGTATTCTAGCCAATGCTGATGAAGGATCCAATTATCGTTATACTTGGACCGCAATGGATAATGGAGTCATTGAGTCGGGGATAACCAATTTGAGGCCGAGTATATCTCGTTCTGGAAGGTATCAAATAATAGTTGACAATAAGGATAATGGATGTAGTAATATGGCTAGTGTAGTTGTTACGGATGATCCAGCGCGGCCAGAGGCTATCATTGCCGCACCAGAGAATATAGATTGTAAAACACCTTCTATTATTCTAGATGCGACAGCTTCTTCTGGTGGTAATTATCTTTGGAAAAATGAAGATGGACAAGCCTTTTTTCCAAGTAATTCTCAGCGACCGATTGTTACGGAACCTGGTAAATATACCTTAGAAGTAACCAATCCAGATGGTACTTGTACAGGTGTAACAGAGGTAGTTGTACCTCTAGATACGGTAGCTCCTGTTGTTAATTTAGGAGTACCAGAAACATTAAATTGTAATAAAACGACCTTACGTTTGGATGGAACAGGCTCTAGTAAAGGAGCCGATTATAGCTATGCTTGGGCTGCTTCCTCTGGCGGTGCGATTAATGCTGGTCATAATACTTTGTTTCCAACTATTGCAGGTACTGGTAACTACGCTTTATTGATTACCAATCTATTAAATGGTTGTACGCAAGAGCAAAATTTAATAGTAGAAGAAAATATACCAAGAGCTTTACAAGTAGAAGTGATTGATCCTCCATGTCCTAATGACGAGGGGCAAATAGAAATAGCAACAGTAGATGGAGGGGAAGGCCCTTATCAGTATTCTATTGATGGAGGACGTAAGTACTCTGATAATTCTTTATTTACTAGATTAGATCCTAAATCTTATACGGTAATGGTTATGGATGCGAATGGTTGTACAGAAGAGTCTATTGTCAATATTGAAGCAGCTAAGCCAATTGAAATAACAATTGATTCTGAAATGGCGATAGACTTAGGAGATTCTGTCACTATTGAAACGCATACTAATTTGACAGAGACAGAGATTGCTTATATCCAGTGGACCCCGTCTATTGGATTAAGTTGTGATGATTGTATGGACCCGATAGCTCAACCATTGAATAGCCATCAATACAAAGTAGATATAGTAGATAATAATGGATGTGATGCCTCTGCTACGATTAATTTCTTAGTAGATGCGAATCCACAGGTGTATGTCCCTACGGCTTTTAGTCCTAATAATGATGGCTTCAATGATAGGCTGACTATTTATGCAAAGAATAGTGTGCAGTTGGTAAAGATCTTTAGAGTATTTAATCGTTGGGGGAGTTTGGTTTATGAAAAAGAGAACTTCTTTCCGAATGATGAAAATTCAGGCTGGGATGGTCGCTTTGATCGAAAACAATTAAGACCGCAGGTATTTATATACTTTGCAGAAGTCGAAATGATTAATGGCGAGGAGTTAGTTTTAAAAGGAGATTTCGCATTGATGGAATAAATAGAAAAATAGAAGTCAGTGGTCAGATCGTTCTGACTGTCAGAAGTCAGACTTATGATGTTGACAACGGGATGTTTCTGACAGTCGTAGGGAATCTGGTTCTCATTTTCGTTAACAACGGGATGTTTCTGACAGCCGTGCCTGTCGTGCCGCCAGGCAGGAGGCGATCTGACAGCGTAGCGATCTGACCGCTGACTTCTAATTTTGACCGCTGACTTCTATTTTAAAAATCACAAAGCTTTCCATATTCTTTTAACCACTTTTCCTTTTGCTTGTAATTGGGCATAACGGACTTAACTAAGTTCCAAAATTTTTGGGAGTGATTCATTTCTATTAAGTGGGTTAATTCATGCACGATTACATAGTCGATTACATCCGATGGGGCGAATAATAATCGAGTGGATAAATTAATATTAGACTTACTAGAACAGCTTCCCCAGTTAGAAGAGTTATACTTCAAATTGACACTTTTAATATCTTTTTTAAAAAATTGCTCATTTATTTCTAGGACTCTTTTAGTAATCTCCTTTTTAAAATCTTTTCCAATCACTCTGCTTAGTAGGGTTTTGATGCTTTTAGAAAGCTGCATACT
The DNA here is from genome assembly GCA_023300255.1 of Saprospiraceae bacterium. Taxonomy (GTDB): domain Bacteria; phylum Bacteroidota; class Bacteroidia; order Chitinophagales; family Saprospiraceae; genus JAFMDF01. Next base: position 2,567 of record JALZWC010000827.1, read on the forward strand.
ATTGAGATCCTTATTTAATTTTAGTTGAATCTGACCATTTTTTAGTTTAGCAGCAGAAGTGCTTCGGTCCTCGTGATTCACAATTAGTGTATAAGTGCGCTCTCCAACCTTTAATACATCTCCTGTTTGATATAATTTAGGGAAGAATCTAGATTTTAGATGTTCATTCTCCTTAAATTGAGCTTTGACCCATCGCTGGAACCATCCAAGTTGATTTTTTGCCTCTTTTTTGTTGAGGGCTGATGGCATTCTTAGGAAAACAGCTGTTTTTCCGACAGATACTCTTACATTATTTCTATTTTCTAAATAAACTTTTGCAGGTACTGGATGACCGTCAATTTCTATGTAGGTTGGTTCTATTCTTTTCATGAGGTCTATTGTAGCGATTAATGAGGGAATAGGAAATAAATATTTCGTTCAAATGGGGAAGTTATTACTTTGTCATTATTTTAATCTGAAAATTCGGCAAGCTTATCCAAACCATAAAAGTAGTTGACACTTCTTAGCTCTAAGATACGCAGAACATCAAGTATAACTCGCTTTGTGTCTTCGTGTCTTTGTGGCAATGTCAACCAACTAGATAAACTTGTC
>JALZWC010000828.1 GCA_023300255.1 Saprospiraceae bacterium
TTTGCCCTTACTTTCCTTTAAAAAATACTTCTATAGAACAACTATACAAGGATTTTTTAAAGAAAATTAAGACCAAAATAATCTACCCAAGAATCTAAATTTATTTCTTCATCATTCCAAAGAAGGCAGGTTCAAAATTATTTTCAAGGCTGTTCAATAAAGTGTGTCAAGTAATGTTTACAAAATACGTCAAGAATTGATAATTAAAAATTCTGCGTTTTCTGCGCATTCTGCGTGCAAAAAAAATATAGAACAGTCTCTTATTTTTCTTAGAAATTTACAAGGTTGATTTAGGAGATAGTCTCTTTAGTCTATTATTCTTTCGGATAACCATCCCAACACCTCCCGCAAATGCGCCCCATCCAATTGATGCGCCCCTTCATGCTCCTTATAAATTATATTAGTAGCACCTACCTTCTCTAACTTTGCCTTTAAATCACGTCCATCCTGTATTGGCAATACTTGGTCACTTTTACCATGACTGATAAATAAGTCTACCTGCCCAATAGCTGCGGCATTGGCTATATTATTATCAGCTGCTAATGGAACTTGTCCACTTAATAAGACCGCTCCTCTAATTTTTTCTGGAGCAGTCATTACGATTGTGGAACTCATGATGGCACCTTGACTGAAGCCTAATAAAAATACCTTACTTTTATCTGCGTCATAATAGTTGACTACTTCGTCTATTACAGCTAATAATTTTTTCCGCCCTTTTTCCTCCTCTTCTGCTTTAATATCTAAACCATTTTCCACAAATTCAATAGGATACCAACAATAAGAATCAGGTCGTAATTCAATTGGAGATCTAAGACTAACCACTAAAAATCGAGGATCAAAATGAGGCGCTAATGGCTCGTGTAAATTGCGTTCATTAGCACCAAAGCCATGTAATATAATGATCAGCGGTGGATGATCTGTTTTGGTAGTGGGGAGCCTAACTAAGTGGGGTAGAGATATAGGTGTTTTTTGTTGGACTGCTACCTTTGGTGCAGATTTAACTTCTGTTGCTGATTGGCAGGAAAAGAGCGCTATAGAAAGGGAGATGAAAAGAACGAAGTATTTCATAATTGATATTGTAAAATTTATAAAAGACTACAAGCCCATATGTAGAAAATTAGAGTAATAACCATTAATTTTTAACGCTTGGTTGAATACCTGCTTATTAAATTAGTATTTGCTAGCTTATTCATTTATTTGAGGTGAAAACCACTAGCATAACTCTCACAAAAGTACTATATTTAAACCCTATGGAAAAGCAAGAAATAGGTAGGTTATTATTTAAGGAGATAGAAAAGATCCATCAACATCAAGATTTGGACAAGCGGGCGCAGATAGATGCCTTATATGGATTAATGGGACGGGCTTTTGTAGAAGTTACGAAAGAAGAACGGGTGTTATTTACGACCTTGTTTTCGAGAATATCTTATGCTTGTCAGCGATATGAAGTAAAAAAACAACGAGTCTTTTTTATACACAATTTTAGAATAGAAGCGCAACGCCTATGGAGAGGGAAGAAACTAAGCGATAAAGAAATAGCAGAAGACCTATATCCTTTAGGGCTACAAGCAGTAAGTGATACGATAGCTGCCTTATTTGATGCTCCGGTCCCTAAAGAAATCCAGGACATATTACCACCAAAAGGTTTTTATAAATCCAGACCTGCCGACATTAAATCATTCAAACCGTCTGTAAGAGTATTGGTATTAGGAGAGGACGAAGAAAAGCATCAATTAATTGCACAAGCAGAAGACGAGTTAGGGGAGGAAATCCGTATCCAATATAATATCCCAGAGCGGAATGAAAATTTTAATAAAACAATCCGTGCCTTACGCAAGGGATTTGGCTTTCCCACAACGGTTAATTTATTGGATGTAGAAATTGATAAGGAAGGGATTTATAGACCGGTTGCCTTTGTGATTCAACCAGATCATTTGATTGATGTAACAGCGGTGGCAGAATGTTTTAAAGATACGGGCACAGAACCGATGATGTACTTACTTAAAAAGTTCACGGCTTTTAGTAACGGTGCGCCTTTGATGATTGGACATATTGCCAATTATTTTTTGGATGAATTGATGACTAAATCTGACCGAACTTTTAAAGAATTATTTCCAGAAGTTTTTCGCTTAAATCCTGTAGCATTTACCTTATTCTCTGATAGAGAGATTATGGAAATACATCAAAAATCTAGTCGCCATTATACGACCCTTAAAAGTATGGTGTTGGAGCAGTTTGGTAAACAAGATATTGTTGTAGCAGATTGTTATATAGAACCTTCTTTTTATTCAGAGACCTATGGCTTACAAGGTCGTTTAGATGTTTTTTATAATAATACAAAAGTAGAAAAGAAAGCAGCCATTATAGAATTGAAAAGTGGGAAGGTCTATAAGCCCAATCGCTATGGCATTAATCATAGTCATTATACCCAGACATTGCTCTATGATTTATTGATTCGGTCTACTTATGGAAAACAAATTGAACCGATTAATTATATTTTATATTCTGGTGCGGAGCAGCGACCACTTCGTTTTGCACCTACTTTAAAGGCGCAGCAGTACGAGGCCATACAACTACGGAATCAATTACTAGCTATAGAACAGGGATTGATAAATATGCGAGATGGTGATTTAGTGAATCCCCCTTTACTGAGACATTTGCATCCAGATCGCTTTCCAAATATTTCTGGATTCACTAAAAAAGACTTAACCGTTTTTGCGAATATTTTTCATGGACTAAGTCCTATAGAACGAAAATACTTTACACTATTCACTAGCTTTATAGCGAGAGAACATCAAATTGCAAAGACGGGAATACATGGTAAACATAAAAGAAATGGACAGGCCTCTATTTGGTTAGATAGTTATCGGGAGAAGGAAGAGAATTTTGATATTATTAGTTATCTAAAAGTGAAAAAGACGGCCTTGCAGGAGACAGATCCTTTTATCTATTTTGCTAAGACAGAAAAAACAAATAACCTAGCCAATTTTAGACGAGGAGATATAGGCTTTTTATATCCTTATAGGAAACCAGCAGATACCCCTTTAAAGGATCAAGTATTTAAATGTACGATTATAGAAATCACCAATGAAGAAGTAGTTATCCGTTTACGTTCTAAACAATTTAATACAGAATTATTTGAACAAGATATTTTCTGGAACTTAGAGCATGACTTAATGGATAGCGGTTTTACAAAACTATATCAAGGGTTGTCAGACTTTGCGAAAGTGCCTGCTCAAAAAAGAGCGATGCTCTTAGCGCAGAACCCGCCAAGGATGCCTCATAAGAAAGCTTTAATTGCGCCATCAGAATTAACAGAAGAACAGCAATCTATTTATAAAAAAATAATTAATGCTAAAGATTATTTTTTACTGTGGGGTCCACCAGGCACTGGGAAGACGAGCATGATGTTAAAGCATTTGGTTGCCTACTTATGGAAAAATACAGACCAAAATATTTTGCTATTAGCTTATACCAATAGAGCAGTAGATGAGATTTGTGAATCCATTGAAAGCATTGATGACAATATTCGAGAAGACTATATACGAATTGGATCTAAATATTCAACAGGTGTAGATTTCAGAGATCAGCTACTGAATAGTAAAATGGAGAATATTACGACTCGTAAAGACCTGAAAGAATTGTTAGTAAGTCATAGAATATTTGTTAGTACGGTCAATTCTATTGCAGGAAAAAAAGATTTACTCCAAATTAAGAAATTTGATCAGGTAATCATTGATGAAGCATCGCAACTATTAGAACCTTACTTGTTAGGATTATTACCACATTTTGAACGCTTTGTATTAATCGGAGACCACCAGCAATTACCAGCAGTAGTGTTACAGGATACGGAATTATCTAAAGTAGAGGATGAAGAATTAAATGCAATTGGTTTAACCAATTTAAGAGATTCTTATTTTGAGCGCTTATATAAGCAGGGGATCAAAAATGGATGGCATTGGTCACATGCTCAATTAAGTCATCAAGGCCGAATGCATGAAGACATCATGTCTTTTCCAAATGAATTCTTTTATCAAAGTAATTTAAAAATTCTACCTGCTACTACGAGTGTACATAAAGAGCAGACAAAAATATTAGCGTATCAACTACCACCAGATCCTACTTTTTTAGAAAGTGAATTATGTAGCAAACGAGTGATCTATATAGATACAAAAGTAGATACTAGTAGCAGAACTCATAAAACGAATCAACATGAGGCATGGAAAATAGTGGAACTAACACAGAGTATTGAGCGAATCTATGCTGCTAACCAATTAGCTATTACGAATAAGAGTGTAGGGGTGATAACGCCTTATCGAGCGCAGATTGCTCAAATTCGACAGCAATTAATGGCGGAGAATCCAGAGATACTTCAGCGGTTGACAATCGATACGGTAGAACGTTATCAAGGTGGAGCAAGGGATATTATCATCTTGTCTCTTTGTACCAATAGTTTGTCTCAGCTTGATTCTTTAGTGTCGCTCTCAGAGGAAGGGGTAGATCGGAGATTGAATGTGGCTTTGACTCGTGCGAGGAAACATTTAATTATTCTTGGAAATGAAGAGGTGCTTAAAATGAATACTATATATGGACAGTTGATTAAGCATTTGGTTTGAATTAGAAGTCAGAGGTCAGATCGTTCTGGTTAGCTTGCGCTAACTGAACTGTCAGAGGTCAGACTTATGATGTTGTTTAGACGTGTTCAGAATTCATGCTTTAAATTTGATGGCGGTTAATTCACGACCTAGAGCATATCTAGGAAAGTAACCGTTCTGTCTGCGTGAACCTCGAAGAGGTTTCCGTGCCTGCCTGGCAAGGAGACAGGTTCAATTATGTCTTATAGGTTCTCTAATAAAAATCGTTTTAAATTTTCGCCCATAATCGCTTTTATTTCTGCTGGCGTAAATCCTTGCTTCAACATTTCCTCTACCAATAAAGGATAGCCTGTCACATCAAAAGGAGTCGTTACGCTACCATCAAAATCAGAACCCAAAGCAATGTATTGTACACCAATTAAATCTTTGGTATACTTCATCGCTTTGACAATTCCAGGAATGCCTGTATCTCCTATAGCACCAGAAAAAAAAGCAATACCTATAATACCTCCTCTTTGAGCAATTGCCTTTAAGTGTTTATCGGATAAATTTCTGTAAGAATCTTTTGTGCCATCTACACCTGTATGAGACGTTAAAATAGGTCCTTTATAATGCTGTAAAACCTCCTCTACTACTTTGTCAGAGGAATGTGCGACATCCATAATCATATTTCGCTGTCCCATTTCTTTAAGCATTTTCATACCGAAATCTGTTAAGCCAGCTTTGGCTGTACCATGTGCAGAGCCTCCTATTTCATTATCAAAAAAATGAGTTGGACCTAACATTCTAACACCTGCATTATATAATCTTTCTACATTGCCAATGTCCCCTTCTAAACAATGCCCGCCTTCAACTCCTAGTAAGCCACCTATCACAGAACGATCTTGTTTTCTTTTTTCTAGAAGTCTTTCAAAATCCTTTTTGGTTTGAACCACTACAAATTTGTCATTGTATGCCGATGCAAATTTCTTGAGCTTATTCGTTTGATAAATGGCTCTGTTAAAAAGGCTAAACCAAGTAGAAGGACGTTGACCTTGACCGATACTAAGTGCCGTAATCATATCAAATGCGTCTGCACTATTTTCATTAAAATTTTGTCCTTTCGGAGATTTGGTGACTATTGTAAAAGCTTGAAAGGCCACATTACTTTGTTGCATTCTAGGAAAATCTACATGACCATAGGTGGCAGCCTCTGTTAAGTCTCTATTCCAAAGTAAGGCATCGCAATGCAAATCTCCAACGAAGTCTAAGTTATTGTATAAGTCAGTTGCTTTTTTGGAAGCGGTATAGGGTGGATTAGTACTTACCTTATTGGCATCTTTATCTACTATGGGTGGGGCAATCAAGGTGAAGACAAAATATAGGAGTAAGCTGATAAGGACGATCCACAAAAGAATTTTTATACTTTTATTCATAATTTTGTATTGAATGCTACGTGTTAAGTAAGTACTTGGACAAAATTAAACGTACTATTTTAACCACATAGATACATAGGTCACATAGGTGTTATTCTCTATGTGACCTATGTATCTATGTGGTTAAAATAGTACGTTTAATTTTGTCTAAGGAAT
>JALZWC010000829.1 GCA_023300255.1 Saprospiraceae bacterium
AAGGGCTTACGTAGCTAGGCTATGTGCGACTTTTTTAAAAACAACTAGCAAAAAAATAAGCTCCTTTAAATTGTTATCTTATTTATGTCCGACTACTTATTTTAACCCCATAGATACATAAAGCACATAACATAGGAAACCTATGTGCTCTATATACCTATGTGGTTAAATACAAATCTATTTTGTCAATTTAATTTTGTCCAAATACATAGAGAGAATTTCGTTAGAATTTGATTAAACAAATATGAGTAAAGCAAAAAAAACAGAAGAGAAAGACAGTATTCCGAATATGGAACTAATTCTAATCGGGGCATTTTTTGTTAGCTTTTTATTTTGGGCTGTTTCTAAATGCAGCGTCACCCAATCTAAATATGAGCACGAAGCGGCTCTTAATGCGCCCAAAGAAGTAGTGGATACGGTAGCTCACAAAAAGATCGACCCAATCTCTGTCGATAAGCCTGTTAAGAAGGCCCCTAAAACGAAAACAGTCATTCGGGAAGTATCTCTTTTGTATGCAGTTGTAGGTGGGTTAAAATTACGAACTGGCCCTACTCGGGATAGTGCTATTGTGCAAGAACTTGCCTTAAATGAGCCTATTTATTTTTTAAATGAGGTTTCTGATTTTAAAGAAAAAATTAATATGGGCGCTTATATTGCCGAAGAACCTTGGATCAAAATAAGAACCAAAAGAGGACAAGAAGGATGGGTCTATGGGGCTGGTATTAATTATTATAAGGCGCCTATTCCTGAGGTGATAGAAGAAGAAAATTACTTAGAAGAAAATTAAAATTCAATATGATCTCCGACTCTTATATTAAATGCCTTACAAAATCCACCTTGTACTAATAATACATATTGCACCTTTCCGCCTGAAGGAATAGAGGCTGCAGATAAAGGGGGGCGGTCTTCTACTAATCTTGTTATTTCTTGATCTCTATTTATAAATAAAACATCTAGGCTAAGAAAGATATTCTGCATGGAGAAAGTCCTTGGCGCAGACTCTTTATAACTATATAACATTCCTCCATTTGCTGGTAGAAAGCGCCGATTCATTAATCCTCTATTCTGTTCTCCTACGGTGTTGGCTATTTCTAAATCTATTTCTATAATACTACGCTTAGATTGGGCATCTATAAAATGTAGATTCCCTTCTTTCCTAAAAGGAGGACTCTTATAATTTGGATTATATACGCCTGTCCTTTTAGGAGCTAAGTAAAATTTATTAAATAAAAAGCTACCTGCTATTATTAACATTACCACAGAAAACCATACTAAATCATTGTTAGCTGATGGTTTTGACGGTTTTCCTTTAGGGCGATCTTCTTTATTAGCACCATTTTTATTATCCCCACTTGGAGGTCTTTGCTTATCTCTGGGCGGACGGTTATCATTATTTCTTGGCTGCTGCCCTTTATTATTTTTATTGCCTTTATAGTTTTTACTTTGTGCCATTGTTTTTCATTAGACTTGTTACCCTTTAAGAAATAGGAATATCCATATTGAAGTTGTTTTTCCAATCTTTTTTTAACAAACCATAGATTTCTACATTTTCAAAATTTCCTTCTTTATTCACTTGGTAATCTTTTAAAGTACCCTCTAACTTAAAATTTAATCTAAGTGGAATTTTTTTACTAGTGGTATTGCTAGCTACCATTTTCATCTCTACCCGATTTAAATGTAACCCCATAAATACATACCGAATTAATCTAGCACAGGAGCGAGTCATAATGCCTTGCCCTTGTAAATCTTCTTGGAGCCAATACCCCATTTCTGCTCTTTTATTAAGCGGGTCAATATGAACTAAAGATACTGCCCCAGCCAATTTCGTTTGATGAATAATCAAGGTTGTTAGCCTTTGTTTTCCTTTATTCATCATTCTTGCTTCTCTTAAAAACTGTTGGGCATGCCATTCTTTCTTTATACTGGGTATCCAAGGAAGGTATTGTTCTAAGTAGGTTCTATTCTTTTGAATCAACTGGAATAGCTCCGCTTTATAATCCAGTGTTGGAAAACATAAATGCGTTTGTTCATCCACTACTAAAGTTTTATTCTGGCTAAGTTCCATAGTTTTCATTTTGAGTCTCAAGACACGGCCGTCAGGCAGGCGGGGAATCGAGATTAGAGATGTATTTCGATTAGAAAACAACGAAATTTCGTCCCTTTTTAAACGAAATCTATCTCTATTCTCTACTCTCTATTCTCTACTCTTTAAGTGTAAGTAAAGATTAAATAATCCTTATCAATGAATGAGGTACTACACTTTCCACCTGCTTAAAATCATCACAGATACCTAGTAAAAAACCACCTCCACCTGCACCACAAATTTTCAATTTAAACGCTGATCCCTTCAATCCTTTTTGCCAAATTTGCTTAAAATCATTTGGTATCATGAACTCAAAAAGATCGTATTGTAAGTGACTAATACGCTCCCAAGATTCATGTAGTTTCTCCCAATTCCCAATGATTGCAGATTGGATAGCCTTATTAACTAAAGGCACTAGTTCTTCTTTACATTGATTGTTATAAGCGCCTTCTTTACATCGTTCTAAAAATCCATTTACATAAGGGGCCGTTTCTCTTGGTATATGTGTATCTAATAAAAAGATAGCTCGATCAATTCCTCTTTTTGAAGCTTCTAGTTTAGCCAAACTCACTCGATCAACATCGCCATTACTAGAGAATAATACTGGATAATTTAAATAACAAACTAAAGGATCCATGCCTGAGCTGGTGCCATGAAAAAAGCTTTCCATTTGACCAAATAACTGCTTTAATTTAGAGTTATTTTTAGGGAGTTCTAATTGATATCTATCGGCAATAGCAGCGCATAAAGCACCAGAACTCCCCATTCCATATCCTGTTGGGATACTGGATTTAAAGTATAAGCCTGCATGAAGCTCTTTTGAAAAAGTAACTAAATCCAATACCCTATCCAAACTTTGTTCCTTTAAATATTGTACTAATAATGGTAATTTTTGCTGTAAGGTTTGCTTTTCCATAGAATCAACGGCATATTGCCAAGAACCAAAATGGTTGGTAATAGGCATAGCCAGTGCTCGTGAGCCCTTTATAACTGTATGTTCTCCAAAAAGCAATATTTTTGCATTATACTTCATCTATTCTTAGTTTTGAAACTATACAGAAATAGAATAAAGAAGCGAGAGCAGAGAGGTATTTCGTTTAGACCTGCCTGCCAAGGCACGCAGATCTAAACGAAATACCTCTCTATTCTCACTTCTCTATTCTAAAACCTATAGTTTTAAATTCTTATTTATCAAAGAACGAGAAAATCTCAAATTTATGTCTAAACGTACTATTCCTGCACTAGACCTCGCTCAATTTACTACAGGCAACGCTACACAAAAAAAGGCTTTTGTAGACACTTTAGGAAATGCTTTTCACGAAATTGGCTTTGTAGCTATTAAAAATCACGGAGTTTCTCAGCAATTAATTGACGATTTTTATGCTGCCTCTAAAGCTTTTTTTGCCTTACCTATTAACGAAAAACGAAAACATGAAATAGCTGGACTTGCTGGACAAAGAGGATATACCTCTTTTGGTACAGAACATGCCAAGCATTCCAATGTTCCAGATTTAAAAGAATTCTTTCAAATCGGTCAAGATGTAGAGGGCGATATCCCGCTTCGATCTAATACTCCAGAGAATGTCCATGTAGCAGAAATTGGTAACTTTCTAGGTTTGGGTATTCAACTATATAAGGCATTTGAAAAGTCTGGTGGTGCTTTATTAGAAGCGATTGCTATTCACTTAAATTTACCAGAAAACTATTTCTCTAGAAAAATTCATAATGGCAATAGTATCCTCCGAGCCATTCATTATCCGCCAATCACACAAGCTCCAAAATCTGCTATTCGAGCAGAACAACATGAAGATATCAACCTAATTACGCTGTTAGTAGGCGCTTCCGCAGGTGGTTTGCAGTTATTGGATAATGATGGCGTTTGGCAGGCAATTATGCCAGAAGAAGACGAAATTGTCATTAATGTAGGAGATATGCTCCAACGATTGACTAATAATTACCTTAAATCTACCACTCACAGAGTCGTCAATCCTCCGAAAGAGGAATGGCATAAGCCTCGTTTATCGATTCCTTTCTTTCTACATCCTAAAAGCGATATGGATTTAAATTGTTTGGATCAATGCGTAACAGCAACAAATCCAATACAATACGAGCACATTACTGCAGGTGGTTACTTAGACCAACGATTGAGAGAAATTGGTTTAAAAAAATAATCGTAACTGTTTAGCATTGGCTATCGCCAATGAAAAATTGAACGCAGAAGTGCAGAGGTGCAAAAAATTTTTCTATGAAAAAAATCAAAACTCTGCTTCTCCGCGTCTCTGCGTTCAAATACTGACATTGGCTTTAGCCAATGCTTGCGCTAAAATAATCAACATAAACAAATAGGAAGATTTATTTGTTTTGTCTGAGAACCAAAAAACATTAACTTTGTGTAAGAAGGTAACCATAGTTACCTAAAAACCTAGTCGACTACAAGCGTCGATGCTACAGTAAAATAAAAAACATAAATCATGGAATCTATATTTTTAGCGTTTTTACCAGGAGGTACAGAAATATTTGTTATCCTTTTTGTAGTCTTATTATTATTTGGTGGTAAGAAAATTCCAGAATTAATGCGTGGAATTGGAAAAGGTATCAAAGAATTTAATAGTGCTCGTGCCACTATCGAAAGTGAAATTAAGGAAGGTATGAGAGAGTCAGAAAAGAAAGAGATTAAAGAATAATTTTCGCTCTATCTTAGTAGCAACGAAAGAAATGATAAAGAAGCTATAGAAAGCTTCTTTATCATTTTTTTATATAGAAATTGTTGTAACTACTCAGGTGTGAGGAGCGAGGTGTCAGGTGTCAGAAAAACAGTGCGACCATAAATCTATAGCTTACTTTATTGCAAAGAATGTTTTCTATGCTCAAGAAAACGAAAATTCCTAGTTAGCACGGCTTCACCTGACACCTGAGTAGTTACAAATTGTTTATTTACTTCCTACCACTAATTCTTTCACTCGTATTCCTTCCACCGTTTCTAATTGTATAAAATATACGCCTGATTCCCAATCAGTAACATCAACAACTAACTGTAAGTTATTCGTACTAAACGGCTGTTGCCAATGTCTCTTTCCTAATACATTAAATACATTTATCATTCCTTGTTCTAATTGATTGAAATTGGCTTCAATTGTTACAAATGTATTCGTAGGGTTCGGGAATAAATCATAAGCGATTAGAGAATTTATATCTGAAGTACTTGTGCGCATCCCTACCGTCAAAGCTGTAGAAATTATACATCCCATTGCATCCGTTATCGTAACAGTATAAGTACCATCGCTTAAATCATTCGCCGTAACAGAAGTTTGTACTGGATCTGTACTCCATTGATAAGTGTATGGCATTACACCACCATCTACTAATACGGTAGCGGAATTGGCAATTATGGTATCTAGAACAATGAATAGGTTACCGTCTTCTACTTTAATGACTTTAGAACCAGAACAACCATTACTTCGGTTAGTTGCTAACACCTCATAGCTACCTGCTGCATCTACAACAACCCTATCCGTTTCTTCTCCACTGATGATATTTCCATCTATTGTACTCCACAAAAAGTCTAGTTGAGCAGTATTTCCTAACACATTTAGCTCTACACTAGAATTGTTACAATCTAAAAGATTAGGGGATTCCACTTGGAGTTCTAATGTGGTAGCCGCTTCTATTACATTAATCGTTCTCGTCAAGGTGCAATTATCATTTATTATAGTCAAAGAATAAGCTCCTGGGGCATCTACCAATGGTGTTGGTGTATTTGATCCTGCTACAACACTCCCGTTTTCTGTACTCCATTGGTACCTTAAATTATCACCTACAACCATTGCAGATAACCTCACCAAATTGTTAGTGCAATCTATTCTGGGAGGGGTTTCAAATACGATATCAGAAGGAAAGTCGATCTCTGCAATATCAATTGTGTGGGAGCCACGACACCCTGTAATTGTATTGGTTACAACCAACCTATACTGTCCACCTGTATCAATAGTAGCCATACTGCTAGTTTTTCCTCCTACAATGTTTCCATCTTCTGTGCTCCATTGATAAAAAATATTCTCCCCGCTAGAGCTACCAGAACCATCTAATACAATAGAAGTCGTGGTACAGTCCAACTGTTCAGCAGATGCAGTTACGCGAACGCTTGGCAAATTTTCATTCAATACAACCTCTATTGTGGCTATACCTACGCAGCCACTTATCGTATTAATTACCGCTAGATTATAAGTACCAGGAGCGTCTACAGTAGGATTAAGTGTTCTTTCCTCTCTTTCATTTCCAACAATATGCCCATCTAAGGTAATCCATTGGTAGGTAATACTAGGTCCCTCTAAACTAATTGCTTCAAGCTGTATAGTAGGAGATTCACAAGTTAATTCCTGAGTAGCAGGTGACTCTATTTGAGGAACTACATCTGTTTGTGTTACTTCAATTTGGTCTGTAACAGAGCATCCGCTGTTTATATCTCGAACAGTTAATATATAAGTTCCAACAGCATCTATATTAACAGTAAAGCTAGTATTATTACTTATAAAATTTCCATCTTCTGTACTCCATTCATACCTTATATTATCACCACGCGTACTAGCACTTCCATTTAATGTAGCATTAGAACCATTCGAACAAGTCAAAGCGATATCTTCTCCTGCGTTCGCCTCAATAAGCGCATTATCTGACACAATTACAGAAGAATTTGCATCACAACCATTCGTTCTATTTCGAACGATTAAGGTATATGTACCTCCTTTAGTAACTACTGGAGTAAGGCTAGTCTCCCCACTTTCTATAAATCCATCTTCTGTTTCCCATATATAGATAAAATCTATTCCTGTACTTCCACTACCATTTAAACTTATTTGATTCGTCTCACAGTCTATTTGCTGAACTTCTCCAGCAAAAGCCACAGGAGCTGCACCGTCTGGAATAACAGCAACAGAAGAGCTGCTGCTACAACCATTTTCGGGATCTGCTACCATCAAAGTATAAGTTCCAACTTCTGAAACTTCTGGGGTTAGGATTCCTTGATTAAGACTTATCCCATTCTCATTCGTCCATTGAAAAACTAATGTATTACTCATACTATTTACACTGCCATCTAAGGTTATAAAAGGCTCCGAGCAATCTAATTGCTTTGTCGCTCCTGCGTTAGCAATAGGTGTTTCAAAGTCTTCTGTAACTTCTACTTGGGAAGAAGCACTGCATCCCGTAATAGCATTAGAAACAAGTAATGTATAAATACCTTTAGCCTCTACGATTGGTTCTAAACTTGTTGCTCCTGTAAGAATACTTCCATTTGTAGTTGTCCACGAGTAAGAAATATCTGGTCCTTCATCTGCTTTTCCCTCTAATGAAACCACCGCTGCTTTACAAGTTAATACTTTATTATCTCCAGCATTAACTTGAGGCAATAATACATTTTTCTCTATGGTAACACTAGTTGTTTGAGTGCACCCCAACCCATCCGTTACCGTGACTTCGTGATCTCCTACTGGTAGAGATACCCCAGCACCTGTTATGTCGTCCCATACATATTGGTAAGTGGGAGTGCCACCCGATGCTAAGACTTCTACCATACCAATTAGATTCATACAATCAATATCCAATTGGCTAATCACCTCAATAACTAATGGTGTTGGCTCTTCGATAGTCACCTCAATCGTTTCCATAGTACCTTCTGCATCTGTAATTAGGACAGAGTGATTTCCTTTAGGAAGATTACTGACACTAATTGCTGTACTTCCATTCGACCATTCGTAATTATATGGAGCTAAGCCGCCAGTAATATTTATCGTCGCAGTGCCATCTGATCCGCCAAAACAAGAAACGTCTGCCCTTTCTGTGATCGTTGCGACTATAGGATCACTAACATTTATAACTACACTAGATAGGCCAGTCCCCATCTGTAAGTCGCCACTAGTGCCACTTCCATTACCAAAAATAGAATTAGCATAAACATTAATGCCTGTGTTAGCTGCTGCAGGAGCAGTCCAATCTACGGTCCAACTTACTTCCTCCTGGTCTTCGAATCTCTGTGCTGGATTGTGTTCAAAATAATTACGGTCGTTATCTTCTGTTAATACTGCATTGCTGCCAGGATTAGAAAAAGTACCTGTATTTTCGTTATTATCGTCTAAAATTACCATTTGAAAACCTGCTCTTATCGCATCTCCTCCTGTTTTTTTAGCTACTATCTTTATCGTATAGCTTGCATTAGGTATAATCTCTTCTGGTAAACCTTGAATGTCTAAAGTACCCTCGAAGTTATTAACATTATTGCCTGTGTGGCAATTATTACAATTTCCATCTCCAGGAGCACCAGTCCTTCCATCAGGTGGGTTACTGGAATTACTCACTAAGAAAAAAGTGAGTAGAAATAGCGCATAAAGAGGGGTAAATTTACTTTTCATAAAATCTTATTTTTAGGGCGTACCGCTTTTCTTATTTGTGCAGTCAGGGAATAGGAAATAAATAACCTACCCGTTCTGATTTCTCTGCATTCCATCCGCTTTGTGATCTGTCTAAAGGCCAGGTAGATTCACTTGCAGTGCAAGTTCATAACTAAAAAGACTTAAAAATGAAACTATAGTTCTACTATAACATAGTTTTGAAGCTTCTTTAGCTAAGAAAATTCTACGTGTTTTTAGATAAACAGTTTTTAAGCGGAATAGTAAATATAAAATTCTTTACTTTAATCTACTTTAAAGTAAAAATATGTCTTGCTCTAGTCAAAATCATAAGCTAAATTAAATGAACTACTTAAAAGGACGAATTACTAGTTTTAAATATGCCATAGCAGGGATTCTAAGTGTTTTGAAGAGCGAAGCCAATCTAAAGATTCACTTAGTAGCTGCTATTATAGCTTTAGGTGCAGGTGGATATTTTGATATTTCTAGAACGGAGTGGTGTTTGGTAATTCTTTGTATTGTTGCCGTATTGAGCGCCGAAACTTTTAATACAGCTATTGAATATTTAACAGACTTAGTATCTCCTGATATTCATCCTTTAGCAAAGAAAACCAAAGATGCAGCAGCAGGCGCAGTACTTTGGGTAGCTTTTGGTGCTTTATTAGTAGGCTTGGTAATATTCTTACCGAAGGTGTTTTCAATTGCTACCTAACTCATCAATTCAATTGTACGCTGCATTAATTTCTTCATTTTAGGCGTATCAATCTTAAATTCGTACTGATATCTTCTTAAAATGAAGTCCTGTTTGCTATAAAGATATTTCTGATGATGAAGGGTTATATCTCTATGATCCATCATTTTAAATTGATGGTTTACAAAATCTTCCTTTATTTCTTCGAAATTTTGACGAGACTTAGTAGAAATCGTATCTTTTCCTTTTAACAATTCTATCTGGTACGTTTCTTCATCAATGAAATTTGTTTGCAGTAGATCTATTTGACCCAAATTTAATTTTATGAAGCCTAATAGTTTTTCTTTTAAAGATTTTGACAAAGTATCCTTCTCTTCCAAATCAAAGTAATACCCATCACGTACAGTAGTTCCATAAAAGTCATGTATCGTTTCTATATCTTTCCCAAAGTGTTTACTTACGTAACTAGGTGTACCTTCTAATACTTCTATATCGTCAACAATTTCTTCATATTCCGCTTCACTAATCACTTGTTTTAGTTGTTCCTTTATTATTGTAATATGCTGGATTACTTTGTCTAAATTTTTAATTGCTTTGAATTGGAAGTTGTCATCAATCTCATAATAGAGCGTATTCTGTTGCGCATGATTAATCTTTCTAAAATGTTTGTTGGCTGGATTTAAAAGCTTCACCGTACTCAATAAGCTATTTGGATAATACGCTTCCACGATATTATTCTCCAGCAATCGTAGTTCGATTATATAGTCCCTCTCAAATAACGGACTAGCAGATTCTTTAAAATTAAAGGTTTCTTTTTTCCAAACCTTGTAGACTAGCTTAGTATCAATAGGCCATTTTGGAAGAAGTCTTTCTTCTTCATATGTATCTTTCATGAATTTTCCTAAAAGTTAATACAGTGTAGTAAGTAGTTGGACAAAAATAAGGAACACAATAGGATTTTTTTAACCACATAGGTACATAGGTCACATAGGTCTTATTCTCTATGTGACCTATGTATCTATGTATCTATGTGGTTAAAATATTACGGTCAATTTTGTCCAAATACTTAGAATAAATAAACGAAGAAAACCTTGTAATTACTAGAATCACAAGGTTTTCTTTTTAGAACTTATTGAATAACTATTCTTATTGGCTAAAGCCAATAAGAGTCAATTTATTAAAATATAAAAAACTAATAACCTCTAACGGGTTATCAACTTTCCTCCGTATCTTTAATCACTTTCAAACTCAAATCCATACTTTGTGCAGAGTGCGTAAGCGCACCAACAGACACAAATTGAACCCCCGTTTTAGCAATTTCTCTAACCGTATAAATATTCACCCCACCAGATGCTTCTGTTTCAAAACGATCTCCTATCGTCGCAACAGCCTCTTCTAATAAAGGTACTTCAAAGTTGTCTAACATAATACGATCTACCTTACCCACCTCTAATACCTTATGTAACTCTACTAAATTTCTAACCTCTACCGTTACAGGCAGGGATAATCCATTTGCTTTTTGGTATTTTTCAACGGAGATGATCGCTTCTTGAATTCCACCACAGGCGTCGATATGATTATCTTTAATCATCACTCGATCATATAAGCCGTGTCGATAGTTATGGCAACCTCCTAATTCTACCGCCCATTTTTCTAAAAACCGTAGTAATGGAGTTGTTTTCCGAGTATCTATTATCTTGACTGGTAAGTCTTCTACCTCAAACTTAAAACGATTCGCCATTGTAGCAACTCCACTCATTCGCTGCATGGTATTTAATATCAATCGTTCTGCTTTTAGTAAAGCTTGTGAATTACATTCTACTATAAAAGCGATGTCCCCAAATTGTACCGCCTCTCCATCTTTCTTAAAAATCTCTAAAGTAGCACTAGGGTCTACCATCTTAAAAGTACGAATAGCAACTTCCATTCCCGCCAGTACGCAATCATCTTTTACTAATAATTTCGCTCTACTTCTATCTTTTGGGTCAATACAAGCAAGAGAAGTGTGATCTCCACCTTGCACATCTTCCTCCAGTGCTTGATTGATGAAGCTATCTAGCATTTCTTCTGTAATCTGTGTACCAGCAATTGTTGATTGAGCCATAGTTGAATAGAGTTTTAGAAAAATCGTTGCGAAGATACCAATTTACAGCATAGTTGTCTTAGTATTAAGACGTATTTTTGCCTTAATTAGGAACAATCATACGATAAAAACTATTGTAAAGAACGAGTAGCCATTTATCCATAGTGGCTACCCGTCTAACATTGTTCCTTACAATTAAGCAGTTATGGAGCTATTGTATGAGCAATCCCTTGTGGTTGCCCTACTTAGCAGGGGCAACCACAAGGGATTGCCCATACTGCAAACTAAATTCAAGGAACAATCTTAGGCGGGTAGTACACTACTGGACATTTTAAAGAGTAGAGAACCGAGAGCAGAGAATAGAGACGGTTTTCGTTTAAAAATTAACGAAAT
>JALZWC010000830.1 GCA_023300255.1 Saprospiraceae bacterium
GCGCTGCAATACTCTTAGTAATTTCCGATTCCACCTCACCCGTATGAGCCGTAGATTTATTTTCGATAAGCATGATTTTACATTCTTCCGTAGAAGATACTCGATGATTAATTCCTCGTTTAATGATAAATAAATCACCTTGCTGCATCGTAAAAGGTTCTTGTCCTTCGATTTCAAAAAGTAGACTTCCTTCTATGATATAAAATAGTTCATCTTCCGCTTTGTGGTTGTGCCAAGGTACTTTGTCACCCTTGATTTTTGCAACCTTTACATACACATCATTGACCTCACCAATTACTTTCGGAGAGAAGTAATCTTGTACATTATCTAATTGATCTTTTAAATTCATATTGCAAATTATTTGTTGAAGCTTTTCATCAAAGTTAGCGAAATAATTCATTTTTATTTTTTTAAAAACTCAAACATTTAAGCTTTCATACTGTTATATATGGACACGTATTTTGAGAACTAAATCTATTTGAGTGTAAAACAAAGTTGGGGCAGCATCCCTACCTCCACGTCTTGTCATTTCGCAGGAATATGTACCGTCCCTACCTCTTCTAATACTAGACAAAAGGTGTGTGGATGTAGGAATTGTACAGATTCCTGTGGAATGACAATATAGTAGATGTAGGGATGCTAAGCGGCTCGAACTTATCCTTAATTTGTTCTATACTAAATATATTCAAGAAAGAGAAATAGTAGTAGAAATTCTAATACCTTAAGCAATTGTGTAATTTTTTTAATAAAATTACGTCTTAATAGCACAAACAACTGTACACACAACATTAACCAAACCATACAATGAGTAAAAATCCGCCGTTATTACAAGACTATTCTCCAGCCTTATTATCGCTGATTCCTATGTTATTTGCTGCTTGGTCGGACTCTGTGCTAACGCCCAGTGAGATTAAATTATTGAGACAAAAAGCTAGTGAAATCAAGCATCTTGCAGAGGGGGAACTAGAATTAATCCAAACATGGAGTGATCCACGGAATCCACCACCAAGGTATTTATTTGAGCATTGGGAGCAGTTATTAGTGAAGGCTTCTAAGAAGTTGAGTACTAAGAAAAAGAAATCTTTGGTGGATTTGAGTATGCAGATGGCTCGTCAAAGTGCTAGGAAAGGGGATGTAAAGGAATGGGTTAATTCAGAGGAGAAAGCAGCCTTGATGGAATTAGAGGAATCTTTGGGTCTAGTGAGTGATACGACTTATGAACGCTTATTTGCCAATGCAGTAAAGAAAGAGGTGCCTACTTATTCTTTTGATCCTAAGATAGTTACGGCGTTATTGGATGGGGATACAGCGGAATTTCGGCAACGTGTAAAGAAGTTATTAGAAGATCCTGTATTTAAGTTTAAAACGATACGGTCAAAAAAAGCATATAGAGATAGAGTCTTAGAATGGTGTCATTTATTGGCAGAACAAGGCTACGGTGCTTGGGC
Source organism: Saprospiraceae bacterium (assembly GCA_023300255.1). Lineage (GTDB taxonomy): Bacteria > Bacteroidota > Bacteroidia > Chitinophagales > Saprospiraceae > JAFMDF01. The sequence continues at coordinate 1,449 of JALZWC010000830.1, forward strand.
GTTCCCAAAAGAGTATGAGGGGCAAGATAATATGAAAGAGTATATTGCCTTGTTTGAAACCTTGGGCTATCATGATCTTAGTTTAGCGATTAAATTTGGGGTACAGTTTGGTTTATTTGGTGGAGCCTTATATAATTTAGGTACTAAAAAGCACCATGATAAATATTTGAGAGATACGGGCTATTTAGATTTGTCTGGCTGTTTTGCGATGACTGAGACGGGACATGGATCTAATGTTAGAGGTTTAGAAGTAACGGCAACCTATGACAAAGCAACAGATGAACTTATTATACATTCTCCAAGATTTGAATCTGGGAAAGAGTATATTGGGAATGCGATGCATAGCAAAATGGCGGCAGTTTTTGCACAGTTGATTGTGGACGGACAGAATCATGGAGTCCATGCTATTCTCGTTCCATTAAGAGATAAAGATCATAAGAATTTACCAGGGGTAAAGGTTCAAGATAATGGCTATAAGCTAGGATTAAATGGAGTAGATAATGGACGTATCTGGTTTGACCAAGTTCGCGTGCCTAGAGAAAATTTATTAGATCGTTTTGGGACTATTAACGACGAGGGGGAATACCATAGTCCAATTGATAATCCTTCTAGACGGTTCTTTACGATGTTAGGAACCTTAGTGGGTGGACGGGTATGTGTGCCAAAAGCAGGTTTGAGTGCCGCAAAATCGGCTTTAACGATTGCTATAAAATATGCAACCAAGCGTCGACAGTTTGGAGCGAATGATCGAGCGCCAGAACATTTAATATTAGATTACCCAAGTCATCAGCGTCGATTGATGCCTAGATTGGCGAAGGCATATGCTTGTCATTTTGGATTGGATTATCTAGCGGAGCGCTATGTCAATAAGACCGAAGAAGACATTCGAGAGATCGAAACTTTAGCAGCAGGAATGAAGTCTTATGCTACTTGGTTTGCTACAGATACGATTCAAGAATGTAGAGAGGCTTGTGGTGGGAAAGGTTATTTATCAGAAAATAGATTTGCCGATTTAAAAGCAGACACAGAAATATTTACCACTTTTGAAGGAGACAATACGGTCTTAATGCAATTGGTAGCGAAAGGAGTCCTATCTGCATTCAATGAAAATTTTCATGCAGAAGGAATGATGGGCGTATTACGGTTTTTAGGTGGCCGTTTATCTACCACTATTGTTGAAAAGAATCCGTTATCTATTAGAAATACCGATAAAGAGCATTTGTTAGATTCTTACTTCCATATTCAAGCATTTCAATATAGAGAAGGTAAGTTGACTTATGCCGTAGGCCAACGATTAAGAGGTTGGATTAAAACAGGTATTTCTTCTTATGAAGCTTTTTTAAAATGCCAAAACCACTTATTAGTCTTAGCGGAAGCTTATGTGGAACGACAAATTTTAGAACAATTTATGGCGAAGATTGATTCGGTGGAAGATCCTGCGACTAAGGAAGCTTTGAATAAATTATGCCAGCTATATGCTTTACATACTATTGAACAGCATAAGGGTTGGTACTTGGAAGATGAATATATGAGTGGTGCTAAAACGAAGGCGATCCGTAGGGTAGTGGATGAGCTTTGTGCGGATGTGCGGGAAGAGGCTTTGGGGTATGTTGCGGCTTTTGATATTCCTGATTATTTATTGGCGGCTAAGATTGCGGTTGATTCATAAAGAATCTAATTAGTCGTAATTCACCGCGGAGATACTTTGTATCCACGCTGATAACACGAATTTATGTAGGTCGTGAATGATTTGTATAAGAATAGTGAATATACTAAATCGAATTAATAAAGAACCTCAAAGCGGAATGTTTTGAGGTTCTTTTTTTGTTGATAAGTAGTTAATAATCCACAACTTTTCTCCTCATTCTTTGTTTCTCTCTGAAATGTAATTTTACAAAGCATGCAGCTACTAGACTATCTACAAAATCAAAATATCTACTTTTGGCTCTTCATGATTTGGAGTTTCCCACTAAGTTATTATCGGAGTAAATTTCGTAAAATTGTCTACCAAACAGAAGATTGGCGTATTAATATCCGACCGCTTTTTAAAAAAGAAATGACAGGCTTATTTGGGAATTTATATCCAGAAGATAGGAACTATTTGAAGATGCGTAATTTTTATCGGTTCTATTTGGTGGGGTATTTTTTGTTATATTTTCTGTGGTAAGAACAACTGTTATTGTTTTGTGATTTTTGAGTTTGAACTTGACACTTGAA
>JALZWC010000831.1 GCA_023300255.1 Saprospiraceae bacterium
CTCGCTATTTGTCTTTAAAAAAGGTCTTACGTAGCTAGGCTATGTGCGACTTTTTTAAAAATAACTAGCAAAAAAATAAGCTCCTTTAAATTGTTATCTTATTTATGTCCGACAACTTAGTTAATCAATTATTGAAGAATATTCCTCCCTGGTAATCGACTTACTATGAGATTGAGTTATTTTAGTAGTAACACGGGGGTACAAGGCATGATACAATATTATGCCCAAGAAACGCCGAACAAGATAGCATTAATATTTGAAGACCAATCTTTGACCTACAAGGAATTAGATAAGAGAACTTCAGATTTAGCATGGTTCTTACAGCAACAAGATGTTGGTGTAGGAGATTTTGTGGCACTATATTTAAAGCGTTCTTTAGACTTAATCGTTGGCATTTTAGCGATTCAAAAGGCAGGAGCTGCCTATGTGCCAATTGATTTTGACTATCCTGCGGAAAGAATGGCATTTATGATTGCTGACTCTGGGGCCAAAACTATTTTGACCCATGAGGCCTACCAATCTAAGTTGCCAAGTACAGATTCTTCTATCATTGCACTAGATATGCAATGGCCAACCATCACCAGTGTAGCTGGAACAAAACACTATCAAGACAATACCAATAGGTCGGATTTAGCGTACATGATTTATACTTCTGGTTCAACAGGGAAACCAAAAGGAGTCATGATAACACACGACAATATTTTCAATCAACTAGAAGGGCAACATAATATTGCACCTACTCCGATTGATAAAATGTTGTTAACCTGTTCGATTTCCTTTGATGTGTCTGTATTGACCATTTATTGGACGTTCTATCATGGAGCTACGTTAGTTGTCCCTGAACAAGGAGAAGAAAAAGATATTCAGCAATTGTCTAAGACGATTGCTCGACATCAGATAACACATATACTTACATTACCATCTTTACACACATTGATATTGGGACAGGCGGATCCTGACAAATTACAATCCCTAAAATTGGTAAACGTTTCAGGTGAAGTCTGTCCTACTTCTTTGGCACAGAAACACGAAGCACTACTACCTAATTGTCAATTGTACAATTTATATGGCCCAACAGAGGCCACTGTAAATTGTACCTATTTTACTTTTCCTAAGGGTTTTAATGCCTCCAAAGCACCTATCGGTCGACCTATAGATAACTATGAAATGTTTATCTTAAATGACCAAATGAAGGAGGTAGCCATTGGCGAATTGGGCACTATATATATTGGTGGTTCAAAACCAGTGGTGGGAAAAGGATATTGGAATCGCCCAGAACTTTCTGCGGAACGTTTTATCAAGAATCCGTTTCAACAGAGTAAGGGAGGCGATATTTTGTACAACACAGGAGATTTAGGGAAATGGATGAGTGACGGTAATATTGAATTTTTAGGGCGCTCCGATTTTCAAGTAAAGTTCAGAGGTTTTCGTATAGAGTTGGGAGAAATTGAAGTAGCTATCAGTAGGTACGACTTAGTAAAAGAGGTAGTTGTTTTATTAAAAAATAAAGAAGAAATAGGGAAGCAGCGATTAGTGGCCTATGTCACTTTGAATGAAGGAGATCAATTAAATGTTTCTAACATTCGAGCATTTTTGGAAGCAACGCTTCCTGAATACATGTTGCCTACCAATTTTGTAGTGCTTGCTCAATTTCCATTGACACCCAATGGGAAATTTGACAGAAAAGCCTTACCCGATCCACCGAAGGATCGACCTCAATTAGGACAACGATATCAATCACCCAAAACACCTTTAGAAAAAAGAATAACCGCCATTTGGGAACAGTTATTAGAAATTGATTCCATCGGTAGAAATGATAAATTTTTTGAATTAGGGGGCAACTCTATCCAAGCTGCTCAATTCATTGGAACGATACAAAAGAGTTTAAAGACTTCCATTTTTGTTACGACTATTTTTGATTTTCCTACGGTTGCGTCTTACGCTAAAATGTTGGAAGAAAGATACAGTAAAGAATTAGGAGCTAGTCAAATAATAGAATTTTCAAGTGGGGCAATTGCTCCTACGACTAAAAATAAACTATCGGAAAGTACACTACAGTCCATTACATCTTACTTTCCAACACTATCTTCATTCGATACATCCATTAAAAAAAATCCTCCCGCTATTTTCATTTTAGCCCCACCTAGATCAGGCACTAGTTTGTTGCGATTGATGTTAGCAGGACATCCTAAACTGTTAGCAGTCAACGAGTTGAAGCTACTAGGATTCCATGATCTAAAAGAAAGGAATGCTGCTTACACAGGTAAGTTTAGCCTATGGCAAGAAGGGGCGATCCGAGTGGTCATGGAATTAAAAAACTGTGATGCGGAAGCAGCTCGTTTAATTATTGCTGATTTTGAAAAGAAGGGATATACAACCAAGCAGTTTTACAAGCAGTTACAAGAATGGGCGGGAGATCAAATAATTGTTGATAAAACGCCATCCTATGCCTTGGATTTAAAAGCCTTACAAAAAGCAGAACAGGATTTTGATAATGCTATCTTTATCCACTTAGTTCGGCATCCATCCGCAATGGTTCCATCTTTCGAAAAGTATAGAATGGACCAAGTCGTTTATGTAAAAGAGCACCCTTTTTCTGCCAAAGAATTAGGCGAAATGATTTGGTATAATAGCCATCGAAATATTACGACCTTTTTAAAAGATATACCAACACACAGAAAATTTGAATTGCGCTATGAGGACTTAGTACAAACGCCAGAAGTATTGATGCAGTCCTTATGTCAACAAATACAATTAGACTTTCATCCAGGCTTATTACAGCCTTATGAAAATATAGAAAATAAATTGGTTGATGGAATCCATAAGGATTCTCGATCTATGAGTGATTCCAATTTACGACAACATAAAACAATCAATGCTGATAAAGCCAATGATTGGAAAAAGACTTTAACGACAACAAAACTTTCAGATGCGACCATACAACTATCTGAGCAATTAGGATATACAAGTTCTATCCCTTCTATACAACCTACTACAACTAATAATTCTTCTACTGCATCCCAAAAATCAGAGGGTTATGCTATTGTAGGTATGTCATGTCGATTGCCAGGTGCCAATACATTAGAGGCATTCTGGCAAAATTTGACCACAGGAGTAGACGTAGGAAAAGTAGTAACTGGGGAGGACTTAGAAAAAGTAGGGCTCGATCCGACCTTACTCACTAATCCGAATTACGTAGCAAGAAGCTATAGTTTGGATCATGCGGATTGCTTCGATGCCTCCTTCTTCGGATACCATCCTAAAGAAGCCAAGCAGATGGATCCACAACATCGGGTCTTGCTGGAAACAGCATACAGTTGTTTGGAAAATGCAGGTTATGACCCTTATCAATATAAAGGGAAAATCGGAATTTTCGGAGGCGTAGCCCGCAATGCTTATTTTACGAATAACATTGCAACGCACCCAGATATGTTGGCTAGTGCGGGAGAATATGCGGATACTATTGCAACAGAAAAAAGTTTTTCTATTACAAGAGTAGCTTACAAATTAAACCTTAAAGGCCCTGCGGTAAATGTTCAAACTGCTTGCTCTTCTTCTGGTACAGCCGTTCATATGGCTTGTCAAAGTTTGGCAGCAGGAGATGCCGATATGGTATTAGTAGCAGGAGGAAGAATACAACCACCATTAGGTGTTGGGTATATGTATACAGAGGGCGGCCCTTTATCACCAGAAGGTTATATTCGGGCTTTCGATGCAGATGCCAAAGGGATGGTGAAAGGGAATGGAATGGCCTGTATTGTATTGAAAAAACTAGATAAAGCAATTGAAGATAAAGATCATATTTGGGCAGTGATAAAAGGCACAGCTATCAACAATGATGGGTCTGATAAAATAGGTTTTACTGCACCTAGTATCAAAGGACAAGCAAATGCGGTAGCGCAAGCTTTAGATAAAGCGGGAGTCCAAGCAGAGGATATTGACTATATAGAAGCACATGGGACTGGAACTATTTTAGGCGATCCAATAGAAGTCGCAGGTCTAACGCAAGCTTTTAGAAAAAGTACGACTAAGAATCAGTTTTGTGGAATAGGTTCTGCAAAAACGGCTATCGGTCATTTGGATGCGGGCGCATGTGTAGTCGGAATTATTAAAACAGCTTTGTCCTTAAAGAAGGAAGCGATTCCGCCTAACTTAAACTACCAACAACCTAATGCTCAAATCAATTTTGAAGCAACGCCTTTTTATGTAAATGATACATTGAAAGACTGGAAAGTAGGCAGCCGAATTCGTCGAGCAGGAGTGAGTTCTTTTGGATTAGGTGGAACGAATGTGCATGTTGTTTTGGAAGAGGCACCTGTTATGGATGCTACCAAAATGCCTCAAAAAGACACATCAAACTTAGTCCTTCTCTCTGCTAAAACGGAAGTGGCATTAGTAAAACAAGTAGATGCTTATCAAACTTATTTAAACTCAAATAAAGATTTTACTTCAAAAGAAATAGCGTTTACTGCTGCTGTAGGTAGATCCGAATTTTCGTTCAGAAAAGTACTAGTTCTAAATAATGAGATCGCAAAAGAAGGAAAAATAATTGCCAAGAACGAAGGGCAATTAAAAGATATAGAAGAGATCGTTTGGATGTTTCCAGGCGGAGGCGCTCAGTATGTGGGTATGGCACAGGATTTATATGCTGCCTATCCTGTTTTTAGGCAAGTGGTAGATGATTGTATCATCTTTTTAAAAGAGGAGGAAGGGATGGATATTGCACCCTTGCTTTTTCCAAGAGCTTCGGCTGATAAAGACCAGTTACAATTACAGTTGGAAAAACCATCCTATGCTTTGGCTTCTTTGTTTACCATAGAGTATGCTTTAGCGCAGTTGTGGTTACATTGGGGAATCCAACCTACGCAGTTGATTGGACATAGCATGGGCGAGTACACGGCTGCATGCATTGCTGGCGTATTTTCCAAGAAAGATGGATTGAGATTGGTTACGCTAAGAGGCCGACTGTTTGAGCAATTAAAAACAGAAGGAGCGATGTTAAGTGTCGCCTTATCAGAAAAAGAGGCTACTCCATACTTACTAGAAAACAGTAGTATTTCTGTTATCAATAAACCAGACAATTGTGTGATTTCTGGTACAGGAACTGCTATTGATAGCATACAACAAAAATTAGAATCGGCAGGTATTGATTGCTCTAGAATACATATAAAAGTAGCGGCACATTCTGCTCAGATTGATCCTATTATACCGCAGTTTGAACAATTCTTGCAAACGGTAA
>JALZWC010000832.1 GCA_023300255.1 Saprospiraceae bacterium
TAAAAAATTAAGCATAGCTGGGCTACGGTTCCTTTTTTAGGATTTCTTAGAAGGAAAAAGGGCAGTTTAAAATGGCTAATTTATTCTTACATTTTGCCTAAGCAAATCTTAAATCAGATTTCATACATCATAAATCATATATCCAACTAGCTCAAATTATAATAGATATATGATGTATGATTTATGAATTTTGATGTATGATTTTCTCAGAACTAAACCTCAAAGGAGGAGCGCTTTTTCAATAAGCTTAATAGACTGCTATTTTCAAAAGTGTTAGTATATTTTACAAAATTATTCCTATCTGAATATAGTAATGAACCCCTGTAATGGTTCACCAACGTCAGATAGTTGAAGCATATAAAAATAAGTGCCCGCGGGTAAATCCTGTCCTTGATAAGTACCTGCCCAATCATTGCGGTAAGGAGCAGCAGCATATACTTTGTCTCCCCATCTATTGAAAATACTTAATTGATTTTTTGGAAAATCATCTATACAAGCTACTTTGAAGATATCATTGTTTCCATCTTTATTCGGAGAAATAACATTTGGAATAAAACAAGATCCTGATCCTTCGATACCGTTGATCGCTAGATCTACTCTTGCGGTATCACAGAGGGTTTCGCAATTCGGATCACATATTTGATATCTAAAATTATCTCGACCAAAGTAATTGTTAATAGGTTGATACATATAAGTGCCATTCTCATTTTCTATAAGTTTCCCAAAATCTGGATGCTTCGTAATAATGATATTGAATGGACTTTCTGAATCAAACTGATCATTTGAAAGTATATCTATCGCAAGACTATCATTTAAATTAATAACATAATTATCAGGATTAGCAATTAATGGAGCGGCGTTTATGATACGAATAGTATCGGTAGAGAAATCTCTACAAGCGCCGTTCGATAGCGACCAAATGAAGGTGTTATTTCCTGTTGGAATCCCTTCTACAAAAGTCGAAGGATTAGTAGCTGCGGCAATTTTTATTTCTTCTGTAGATGGTGTTGCCGTAGTATCTATGTCTAAAAGATAACTCCATTGTCCAGTACTAAGTCCAGGTAATTCTGCATCTAAATTAGTTTTATCTTCCGCACATAAGTAGAGGACCTCTTCTTGAATAATTGCATATTCTTCAGGAATGTCATTCACATTTATTGTCAATTCATCTGTTTCGAAGTCAGGACAATCTGCTTGAGAAATAGTCCAATTAAAACTATAAGCATTGCCTGCGTCTAATCCATTAACGGTTGTTTGTGGATTAGTAGGATTATTGATTTGAACGCCTTGTTGAGCTTGCGCAGGAGATTGAGTCCATCTGCCGGTAGATGCTGTTAAAGGGATTGCAGATAGTTGTGTTGTATATTCTTCACATAAGTCTTGATCTACTCCAGCAATGGCTTGGTCACTAGTAAGATTGCCAACAAATATGCTTACTGTATCTGTTTTTAGAACGGCACAAACTGGATCTTCTACCGTCCAAATAAATTGATTAGCTCCTTTTTGTAACTGATCCACTTCCGTTGTGGCTAAGTCTGCATTGACAAAATCACCGCCGTCGATAGTCGTCCATCTCCCTTGGCCAACTAATGCCTCCGTAGCAGCTAATGTGATTTTTGCCGTTGCACAGAATTCTTGGTCTTCTCCTGCATATGCTTGTACATCAGCTGGATCATTTATTTGCACCGTTATTAACGGAGAAGGGTCGGAGGTACAACTATTCGCTACAATTTCTAAATAATATTGACCACTGAAAGAAGTGGGTACATTATTAAAAGATCGAAGGGGTATATCTGTACTAGCTATTAGTAAATCATTTTCATTAAACCAGTCAAAACGAATAGCTGAACTATTTTCTACGATACTACTTACTTTAAATTCTAAGTCGTCCCCTTTACAAATAGGGCCACTACTAATCATTGTTGGAGTCGCAGGTTTTGGATTAATTACTACATTTATTGGATTAGTTTTAATCTCTTGACAACCTTCCATTTTAACAATTGCAAAATATTCTCCTTGATGGATTTCGTCAATTGATTCAATGATCGGATTAAAACTAGTAGCCGTAAATCCTGCTGGACCAAACCAACGATAAGTTGCGGTCTCATAAAAGGGTAAGGAGAGTTGTAACAGATCTCCGTAGCATCCAGGTTTATTTTCTGTGGCACTACTAGCTATGTTTAAATCTGAATTAACATCGAAAATTAGAATTGGAACTTGATTGGAAAAATTAGAAGCACATTCTTCATTGACTGCTTTTACAATATAGGTTCCAGAATTGTCAGAGGTCGCATTTTCTATGACATAATTAGGTAATTCTGTTGTGCCGATTAAAGTAGGAGATGCTGTACCTTCTTGCATATACCATTGATAGGCAATAGCTGTTACGGCAGTGCTTTTAGCTTGTAAGCTTAAGGTAGAACCAGCGCAAATTGCATTTTGTTCTACTTCTAATGTTGGTGCGGTAATACCAGGAATAAGATTGACTAATACAGAATTGGTAGCAGAACTACAACCATTTGGTGTTTTGATTTGTAAAGTATAACTTCCTGCTTGACCAATATTGATAGCAGGTAAAACAAGATTGAAACTATCTGTGCTTGTTTCTTCTATATAATTAAATCCATTAGGACCAGTCCACGTATAGCGGATTATCTCTCCAGTTGGATTTTGATTTTGAGCTGTTAGTAATATCGTTTCTCCTTCGCAATAAGTTTCAGATTTTGTGATATTTATTATTGTAGGAATTGCCTTAATGAGTACCTCTGTTTGTTGGGTTCGCCCATTAGTACAACCGTCTTTTGTTACCACTAATGAATAGGTAGCTGCTTCATTTAAAGTATTGACAATAGTACTACTTTCTGTAGCAATCAGTTCCTCTTTTTCATCGTACCATTCATAATTATAGCCAGCTAATTTCGTAGCAAATAAGGTAACATCTGATCCTCTACATACGGGGCCACTATTGCCAAGTTGAATGATTGATTCTTCAATACTTTCTATTTCATAAGGTAGCGAGCTAATAGCGGCGCAACCATCTACGTTGATAGCGACTTGGTACGGACCATTCCCAGTTACAGTATTATTACTTAAGTCTAGTCGAGCACTATTCCCTATGATCACTCCATCGCTATTGGTCCAACTATAGTTGCCTTGTGGGGATTCATTTTCTACAATTAATTGAACAGCTGTTTCACAAGCATCATTGATCAATTTTATAAGGGGTATGTCAGGCGGTGTAATGAGATTATCAATTACCAAATTGGCACTAGATTCACAACCAGACTCATTACTAATTCTTAAAGTATATAATCCATTATGTGCTGGATTGGGATTAATAATTGTAGCGACTAATGCTTCCGCTGTAAACCCATTTGGACCTGTCCAAGAGAACTTGAAATTCTCCAGATCTAGAGATACTGCTGCAAATAATTGTAAAGACGCTGCGCCACAATTACTGCTGATTTCATAATCTATTTCAAGGTCTATATCTTCTATGACATCGGTGAAGTAAGGATCAGATCTTAAGGTACAGTCGTCTACTTGTACGACTAATTCATACTGAACGCCATTAGTCTGTTGCGGACCAGCAACTAGTACTGGACTATTTTCGTTGGCTAATGTAATTCCATTTTCTAACCAAGTATAGCTCACAGAACTACCTGTGTAAACAGGAGCTGTAAGGGTAATGTATCCTCCTGCGCAGATTAAGCCACTTGGCTTTAGTACAGGTTCTGGAAAACCGTTCTGAATATTATCAATAATATTAGTTGCTGCTATAATTGAACAACCTTGAGGGTTGCTAATACTTAATTCGTAAATACCATTATTGTCTGTATTGGCGTTCGTTATAACAGGATTCATTAAGTTAGAAGTAAACCCATTTGGTCCTGTCCATTGATAACTTAAATTCGATCCAGTAGCATTGGCGAATAGTTCTAAGTTAGCCGCCGCACAGTTTTCTGTTTTTTCATAAAGAGCTAAGGGGGTAGCTGTTATTACATTAAAATTATCTAAGTGAAAAGTATCAGATTGTGCAGCACACCTACCTGAATTAGTAGTAAGAAGATACCTACCTTTATAAGCGTCATTTGCAGATGGTATGCGGATAGAGCTAGCCGTTAAATTGACGATACCTGTTTCATTAGGTACGGTCCATTTATAATTTACTTCTTGGCCTTCATAATTAGTGACACTTAATTCTAATTGATCTCCATCACAAGATCCGCTAACTAATGCTATAATTGGGGTAGGTAACCCATCTATGATATCAACACTAGTGGACGCATCTGCAACACAGTCATTTTGATCTTTTACTAGGATGGTATAGGTGCCAGTATTCACTATACTTGCATTAATAATTGTAGGACTAGGGTTCGCAGAGGAAAAATTATTAGGACCTACCCATTGAATATTGTAAGGTGTTTTTCCCCCTTCTATATTTGTTGTTAAATCTATACTTTCTGTTCCTGAACTACAAAATAATTGAAAGGCACTATCTAAACTAATAGTAGGTTTTTCAAATACAAACGGAACAAATACATTCGATTGCAAGGCGCAATTTTCTAAAGCGATAGCAACACTAAAGCTATCTTGAAGTTGTGCATCATCAATAAACAATTGGTTGCTAGAAGCATTTTCTACGATCGACCCATTCTTATACCAAACATAAGCATCTTCTTTACCTTCATAAGAAGGAGCCTGTAGGAGAATATTTCCATTTTCACATACAGGACCTTCTGCTGAAGTAATAATTGGTTTTGTAACGGATGGCGTAACAGTAGATACCAGAATTTTACTTGTGGTTTCACAGGTATTACTATCCGTCAGTACTAGTGTGTATTGGCCATTTGCAGCTGTTGTTGCGGATTCAATTGAATCAATGGCCATGAAAGATGTATAATTATTTGGTCCAGTCCAGTTGACTTCATAAGCTTCTGAACTGCTTGGTATATTAGCATTTAGTATAAGGGTATTATTACCACAAGTTCCATTGTCTTGAAGGGCTACTATTGGTGGAGTATCCCTACTTACATTTGGATAAATATATACCGTCTTCGTACTGATACTAATGGATTCACATACTTCAGAAAGCAAGGATAATTGATAAGTAACACTTTCTGGAATACCTTCTA
>JALZWC010000833.1 GCA_023300255.1 Saprospiraceae bacterium
AAACTAGTGCATAGCAGGGCTATGGACTCTTTTTTTGGCTTTCTAAGACTGGAAAAGGGCAAGCCAAGTTGAGACAGTTATTATTTCGTCATTCCTTAAAGAACTTTTTTATTTTAAAACTGTCACATATCATTCTGAAATTTATTTTTTTCTTTAATAAAGAGATTAACTTGCTATAGAATAGGTGAAAAAACGATCAATGCTAGTAGAGAATAAATTAGATTTTTATCTAAACTGAAAAATAATATACTAGTGACAAGGCTAAAATCTTATTAGAAGTATTTATTTTGAAATTAAATAAATAAAATTTAATATCATTTTAGTACCCCTTTTTTTTTTAGCTACCAGAAAATACTTGTTTTGAATTTGATAAACAAACTCTTATGAAATGATAAAAAACAAATAATAAATACATTGTATTTAAACCATTTGTAATCCGATTAATTTTAAGAAAGTATTGATTTTTTTGAGCATGATTTTTGCCCTGATTTTAATATAGAAAGATGAAAAGTAATTCTTTCGATTAACCCTTCTTTTATCTCACCTCTCGATTCCTCCTTTATTCTCCCTTCTTTCAATTCCTCCTTATTCTCCCATATTTAATTAAACAAATACTCAAACAACACCCTCTCAAAAAACAATTATATTTTGAAAAAAGGCTATCACATGGTCCGCAATGCATTACTACTGCTATTCTGTAGTTTTAATATGTTAGCACCAACAACCGCTGAAGAGATAGATTTGATTTTAGATGGGCAATTAGATTGCGCTACTCAAAACTATTGCGTTTCTATACAACTACAATCAGCTGATCAAGAATTAAGTATTGGTACTTCTTCTATTTTCCTTAAATACAACACGGAAGCTTTATCTTTTTTAGAGTATACATCCAAGCAATTTGATGGTAGTAGTCAATGCATTCAGGATGTTGCTTCTGCTTGGGATATACAAACCTATGATGCGAAGTCTGCACCTGGGTTTTTTAACCTAACAATGACATTGGTTTCAAATGACTTTAGTTGTCCTAAAGTCTATAAAGAAACAGTTGAAGTAGGTGTCATTTGTTTTAATGTAGTGGATGATAAAAAGAATCCAGGCATTAAAGTGATTAATAACAATACTAGTTTTAATAGTAGTACTTCAAATAATGGGGCGAACTTGATTAAGGTAAAGAAAACATCTTCTATAAACGGACTAAAGGAACTTCAATGTGAAGGAGCAGATCAATCAGACTGTGCTTCCAAAAAAGAGTTGTGGAAAGAAACAGAAATATTTTTAATGATAGAAGATTGTCAAGAATTGGCAAATTTCTGTACAGGTGTACCCTATAATAATGCCGCAGTATACGATTTTGAAATTAATGAAAAAACTACAGAAGATATAGACAGATGTGAGACAGGGAAAACTAGTTTTTTCTATACTTATTCTTCTTTATTGAAACTAGAAAAGGAAGGTGATTTTGAAGTTATGGCGTGGACGGTAGACGGAACTACACATAAAGGCACTTTTAGTAATACTAGTGAATTAATGGAATTACTTGGGAAATGGGATTCAAAAGGTACCTGGGCGATTGATGAGAAACTGAATACCATTTCAGGAGGCGATCCTACACAGTCTTACGGAGCTATTAAGATTAAAAATTTAACATCTGATTTGTCAATATTAATGGGGCTTAATAAAAAAGTAAGTGCAGCGGCGGCAAGTTTACTTTTACCAGAAGGGACACATCAAGTGAAAGCTACTAATCGCTATACAAAATGCGTGGACCTAATCGAAGTAAAAGTGACTTGTGTAGAACAAAAATTAGTAAGTGCAGATCAAAGAGTTGACGAACAAATTGATGAATTGTTAGTGACTTCTGGGGATACTTTATGGTGTTTAGATCATTTGATAGCAGCAGATGATTTTATAGAAAACTGCACAGATGTTGAAGGACAACACACTGAAGTCCATATTGATAATCAAACACATTGTATGTCTGTATTAGCTAATACAGATGGAACAGATGTTTATTGCTTATTCGTCTGTGATCAAGAAGATAATTGTAGAACAATTGAATTGGAAATAACTATTGAGGAAAGTCAAAATCCAAATTTAAGAGATGATTTGGTAGCAGTAATGATGAATAACAATTCTATTATTGAAGTAAGAGATAATGATGTGATTCATGGAGAGATATTAGATTTTGGTGTACCACCGATACAACAAATGAGTGGAACAGTAGATGTAGAACACGATGATATTAAAATCATATATACTCCGCCTTATGATGTATGTGGTGTGCAAGATAGTTTCCAGTATTTCATAGCAAACAAGAAAAGTAAAGGAGTAGCAACTGTAAAGGTAGATATCTTGTGTGAAGAATTAACAGTTTACTCAGGATTCTCTCCTAATGGCGATGGTATTAATGATCATTTTAAAATACTAGGTATTGAGAATTTTGAAGAAAATGAAGTGTTTGTTTTTAATAGTAGAGGAAATGAAATTTACAAAAAAAGAGGTTATCGAAATGATGAAGGATGGGATGGGAGTTGGAAAGGCAAAAACTTACCTGATGGTACTTATTTCTATATCGTTTCAGTTGGACAGGGTCGACAACCAACAAGTGGTTATGTCCAAGTACAACGATAAGTAAATAGAGAAATAGAGAAATAAAGAAATAGAGAAAATTACCCACCTATACCCCTTGGAATTCATCACTCATTCCCCTCCTATAACAAGCACTAAACCAATGCAATATTTTAAAATAATTTTAATATTATTTTTAGGAATATTTGGTCTCCATATTTCTTCAGAACTAAAGGCACAAACGGCGACCGATTTATTTAAGCAGGATACTTCCTTGTCTAGAAGAAGTATTCTTGATAATCCTACAGGTGGAAATGTTTTGATTCTAGACAAGGAAACTGTCGAAGAACTTATAGCAACGAAGCCAAAGGATCTTATAATTAATTTACCAGATGAAATAGGAGAAATTTTACCATTAATACTAAAGAGAAGAACCTTGTTTACACCTGATTTTAGAGCAGTCGATCACCAGAATCCGGTTGGTTCAATTCCTTTATTAGATCTACACTATATGGGATATGTTGAAAACCAATCTGGATCAAAGGTATCGTTAAGTATAACAGAAGATGAGGTTTCTGGACTAATACAATTGACTACTAAAACAATTGCGATTAGAGGTCTTAAAGAAGAAAATGAACATGTAGTTTATAATTATAAAAAACATCTTAAAGCACCAGAATTAGATTGTTCAAGTACGGATACTTTACCTAGTTATGAACCTAAAAAAGTAAATCGTACAATTGAAGATCAAGCTCCAGTTTGTGTTTCTGTAAGAGTAGAAGTAGATCAGGATTTTGTTGGCGATCCAGCAGCTTTAATGAATCAAGTAGCTATGATTTATGAAGCTATTAATGTAAATATTAAGGTTGCAGAGATTTATTACTGGACAACGCCAAGTCCTTATATTGGATCAACAAGAGAGATTATAGGAAAGTTACAGGAATCGGTTGGTCGTTACAGTGACCCTAGTGGAGACGTTACGCTTTTACTAAGTGGTAAAGGTAATGGTGGAAGAGCATCATCTGTAGGTTTACTATGTGAGGCCAATGCGGTTTGTTATTCTGGACAAAATGATGATGTGTACACTGCTGCCCATGAGTTAGGGCATTTATTAGCGGCACACCATACCCATGCTTGTAAATGGAATGGGAATAATACATCTCTAGATGGCTGTGGTTTTAATGCAGGTTATGGTGGTTGTGCAGGAGAGGATCCTGCCTTAGGCGGAACACTTATGAGTTATTGTCATATTAGAAGTGTAGGAATTAATATGAGTTTCCATCCTCAAGTCGCAGATGTGATCTATAAATTTGTTCAAGATAATAGTGATTGTACTTGTGGTAGTGAAGAAGAGGAATTTGAATACGAAGAAGAAATTGAAGCAGAAGGAGGTTCTGATAATATTGTAGCTAATATCTGTGAAATAGAGATTAATAATTCTCAGAATTGTGCTGTTCAGATTTATACCATGAATAATTCTAAACCAACAGAATTAGTTCTTACTGTTCCTAGTAATACTATATTTAGTACACCTATTATTAAATCGGTAACCTATGGTTTTTTTGTAAATGGAGAACTCATTCAAATATTTCTTGGCACTTGTGGTGGCTCTATTTCTGTGAATTCCTGTGGTGCGGACTCAAGAGTAAAAGGGAAAGTCTTTTTAGAGGGATTTTATGATTCTTTTTATGAGACAATGCATCAGCAGTTGGTGCAACAGAATATTGTATCCTTAACAAATCCTTATCAGCAAAAACCATGGTCTTATAGTAAAGTAACAAAAATTACTAACATTCCGACGGACGCTGTAGATTGGATATTAATTATGAGTAGGGATATTAATGGAACTGTTTTAGATCAAGCAGTTGGCTTTGTCAATAAGAAAGGAATTTTATTAGACTTAACAGGTAATGAAGGAATACCATTAAATCAAAGTACGAATAACTATATTTCTATCCATCATCGAGGGCACATGGCAGTAATGGCTGCTACCTCTTATCAGGTGAATTCTGTATATGATTTTACTAAAAATGAAAATCAAGTACTCGGGAATAATCAAATAAAATTAATGGGTAAAAAATATGTCTTACATGCTGGAGATTTTGATGCGAACGGAGTGATTAATAATCAAGATTATAACCAATGGGTTAGTAAGAGTTCTAAAATAAATGAATATATTACTGCGGATGGTGATGGAAATGGGGTGGTTAATAATAAAGATTATAACCTATGGATTTCTAATAGATCTAAGATTGGATATATGCCATTGCACTACTAAAATAGAATAGAGAAGCGAGAGTAGAGAATAGAGACAAATTTCATTGAAAAAAAGAAAGTTTTAATTTCAAACGAAATCTGTCTCTATTTTAATTGCTCTGTTCTAAAAGATTAATCGCTACAATTTTCCATTCACCAATTTCGCAAAGTCTTTTGCAAAATAAGTAATAATCACATCCGCTCCTGCTCTATGAATACTTAATAAAGTTTCTGGCATAGCTTTTTTATATTCTAACCAACCTTTTTGACAAGCAGCAATCAGCATGGCACATTCTCCACTTACATGATATGCTGCGATAGGTAAGTCAAAATTTTGTTTTAATAAATGAATAATATCCAAGTAATTCAAAGCGGGTTTGACCATTAAAAAATCGGCACCTTCAGCCGTATCTAATTCCGCTTCAATAAGGGCTTCTTTTTTATTAGCTGGATTCATTTGATAAGTTTTTTTGTCACCAGCTTTTGGTGCAGAATCCAACGCATCTCTAAATGGACCATAAAAAGCAGAAGCATATTTAACGGTATAAGACATAATACCTGTGGTATAGAAACCAGCTTCATCTAGTGCTTCTCTAATTACTTGAATTCTACCATCCATCATATCAGATGGACCGATTAAATCAAAACCTGCTTGCGCTTGCGCTACTGCCATTTTTGCAAGAATAGGTAAAGTAACATCATTTACAATTTGTCCATCATCTACATAGCCGTCATGTCCGTCAGAACTATAAGGGTCCATTGCCACATCACTAATTATACATGTATCAGGAAATTTCTTTTTAATAGCACGAGCTATTTTTAAATAGAAATTATTTGGATCATAGCTATAAGTGGCGACTTTATCTTTTAAATTTTCTGCTACCGCAGGAAAAAGAATAAAGTTGGTTAAGCCTAATTTGACACATTCTCTAATTTCTTTCAACACTACATCTTGTGACATTCTGAAATTGCCTGGCATGGAGCTAATTTCTTCTTTGATACCTTTTCCATCTACTACAAATAGCGGGTAAACTAAATTGCTTATTTGCAAATGCGTTTCCTCTACCATATTTCTGATAGCAGCATTTCTTCTATTTCTTCGTGGTCTTCTTAGCATGACATTTTATTTAAGAAGTAGTTTTAAAATAAACAGAGGTATTATTTTCAAGCCATTGGATAGGACGCTCTTATTTCATCCCTAAGTAAAAGTGTCAAAATAAAGTAGACCAGTATGATTTTTTAAACATTGGTTGTCAACGACTTCATACTTCATACTTATTACTTCATACTTCATACTTATTACTTCACTAAGAAGATACCTTCTCTAATGCTTTCAATCCACTGATCGAATTGTACTGCGTTAAATCATGTCCACAAGGAACAACAGAAACATACCCATTATCTAAAGCCCAAACATCAGAATCTTCACCGCCATCATCATCAACAAATTCCCCAGATAGCCAATAGTATTTTTTTCCGAAAGGATCGATTCCTTCTACAAAAGCTTCTTTCCAACGCGCATTAGCTTGTCTACATACTTTAATACCTCTGATTTCTGCAAAAGGTAACTTAGGAATATTCACATTTAATAAGTTACTCTCCCCAAAACCTTTACTTAAGGCATATTCTATAACTTGTTTAATGTATGGCTTACCTGCTTCAAAATCTGCATCCCAATCAAAATCCAAAAGAGAAAATCCTATAGAAGGAATACCATCTAAGGAGCCTTCCATTGCTGCCGACATCGTACCAGAATATAAAATATTAATGGCTACATTCGAGCCATGATTAATACCTGAAATACACAAATCTGGTTGCTGTCTATCTTTTAAAATCACATTTTTCGCTAATTTCACACAATCAACAGGAGTTCCACTACAAGCATAAGCCTCCACACCTTCAAATACAGTAGATGGATGCAGTCTTAATGGGTCATGGATGCTAATAGCATGTCCCATACCCGATTGAGGAGAATCTGGAGCTACGACTATCGGTGTGCCAATCATTTGTGCTACCTCCACTAGTGCTCGAATACCAGGAGCGGTGATACCGTCATCATTGGTTACTAATATTAAGGGTTTTTTCATTGAATTAAGTTATTGATTTGAACATTTAGTCGTTACTTAGCGGCAAAAGTAAGCGATTATCATCTTTTTACAGTTAAATTACCGTAAAATTAAACCATGTGTTTTAAAGAATGTTGTAGGTTTGCAAGCGGCTATAAAAGAGTGATTGTTAATTCTCTTCACTTATAAAAAAAGTAGACCACATACTCATATAATATTTACGACTTTATACAAATGATTGAAGGAAAAAAAGGTGTTTTAATAGTTAATTTAGGTACTCCAGACGACCCCGGTTATTGGGCAGTTCGAAAATATCTAAAAGAATTTCTTTTAGATGAAAGAGTATTAGATATTTCGTGGCTGGGCCGAAATTTATTAGTTCGAGGGATTATTGCCCCTTTTCGATCTCGTAGTTCTTCTAAGTTATACAAGATGTTGTGGACACCAGAAGGTTCCCCATTGAAGGTATATGGAGAAAAATTAGAGAAAGGATTACAGCCATTATTAGGAGATGAATACGAGGTTGTTTTGGCAATGCGTTACCAAAGCCCTTCCATCAAATCGGCTATTGATAAATTGATGGATATGCGGGTGACGGAGATTATAGTACTTCCTTTGTTTCCTCATTATGCATCTGCAAGTACAGGCTCTGTACATCAAGAAGTGATGCGATTAATGTCTAAAGAGTTAGCGATTCCTAAACTAACCTTCATTAATTCTTATTATGACAATGAAGCAATGATTGATGTGTTTGTTGAAAATGCACAACAATTTGATTTGCCTTCCTACGATCATGTATTATTTAGTTTTCACGGCTTGCCAGAACGGCAAATGGTGAAAGCAGATAAAGGCAACCATTGTCTAAGTAATAAAGATTGTTGTAAAACATTAACGACAAAAAATCAATTTTGCTATACTGCGCAATGCCATGTTACGGCTTACGCTATTGCAAAGAAAATGGGACTTTCGAAAGATCAGTTTACCATTTGTTTTCAATCTCGCTTGGGCCGAGCAGAGTGGATGAAACCGTACACATCAGATATATTGAAAGTCCGTGCAAAGGCAGGGGATAAGCGCTTACTAACATTCTGCCCAGCTTTTGTATCTGATTGTTTAGAAACAACTATCGAAATTTCTACAGAGTATCAAGAGGAATTTGAAGAATTGGGTGGGGAGCATGTGGACTTGGTGCCTAGTTTGAATGATCATCCTAAGTGGATAGAGGCGGTTAGGGATATGGTGCTTGCGGAAACTCGACCTTGATTTTTTGATTTTTCTGATTACGTGGATTTAGTTGAAATTTAGATGTTGACGCAGACTTTGATTATCTGATTTTTCTGATTGGGCAGATTTAGATGTTAACGCAGATGTTGACATTCAATATCTAGGTTAGCATCTAAATCAGCGTAATCAGAAAAATCAACCTAATCAAGGTCAAATCAGCGTAATCAGAAAAATCAAAAAAATCAAGGTCTGTGTTTCTTATTCCGCAACCGTTTAAACCCAAGACTAGTACTACCAAAATTGATCAACAACCCCACCTCTAAATTATAAACTTCCAAATAATTAATAGCCTGTGCCAAGTGCGCATCCTCCATTCTAATAACCGCTTTCAATTCTAGTCCTATACAATTTGCGACCAAAAAGTCAACTCGCCGAGTACCTATTTGACGGCCTTTATAATAAATTTTCATGGTGAATTCTCTAGCAAATGGAATACCTTGTGCTTTCATCTCATAGGCTAAGGCCCTTTGATAAATTTTTTCCTGAAAACCATTTCCTAAATTGTTATGCACTTCCATGGCGCAACCGATAATTTGACCAGTTAA
>JALZWC010000834.1 GCA_023300255.1 Saprospiraceae bacterium
AAAGCTAAGCTCCAAGGAGAATTAGAGTCGGTGAATAATGGAGTAGTTCAATATCAAAAAGATTTGATTACGAATCATAACGGGACACTTGCTGCTGCTTTTGTAAAGTCTTATATGGAAGTGCCAATGCCTGAATTTACGGGTTCGGAACAAGAAATCAAGGTTCAACGCTACCATCACTATAAAGCGCATTATTTTGATAATATTAACCTTGGTGATGATCGCTTGATTAGAGGGCCTTTCTTGTTTCAAAGGATTACTTACTATATGGACAAGTTGACTTCTCAGGAGCCAGACTCTTTGAAGGCATCTGTTGATTACATCCTTGGTAAAACGGCTAGTGCAGAAGATACTTACAAGTATTTCTTAGTGCATTTTTTAAATAAGTACGCTCAGTCAAAGGTCGTTGGTATGGATGCCGTATATGTACATATTGCGGAAAACTACTATGCGACTGGAAAAGCGCCTTGGACAGAGGAGGAGCAATTAAAAAAGATTGTAGACAATGCGAATACGCTCAAGCCAATTTTAATAGGTAAAATTGCCCCAGATATTAAAATGTATGAAATTGACATCGAAGGCACTATTGAAGCCGAAAATGATGAAAATGAATATAAGCGTTGGAGAGCTAAAAGAGAACTAAGCCTTCATGAGGTAAAGTCTCCATACACGGTGATTTTTGTTTGGGATCCTGATTGTGGTCATTGCAAAAAATCTATGCCGAAGATGTTGGAATTTCATGAGAATTTTAAAGAGCGAGGAGTGGAGGTATTTGCAGTTTGTAGTAAGACTTATGATGGGATTGCAGATTGTGCGAAGTATATTAAAGAGAAAAATATGATCAAATGGATTAATACAATCGATCCATTTATCAAATCAAAATATAAGCAGATTTATGATATTAAATCTACTCCTCAAATTTTTATCTTGGATGAAAATAAAGAAATTCTTTCTAAAAGAATAGGGGCAGAACAGCTTTCAGAGGTGATGGAAAAGATCATAGAATTTAAAGAAAAAGAAGGTGAGAATATGAAGTAAAGATTTCTTGTTTCTATTTTCTTGGAAAAGGTACATAGCATTAATTTGTTATGTACCTTTTGTCATTTATAAACTTAGTTAGAAGGACACAGAGTTCA
Organism: Saprospiraceae bacterium; assembly: GCA_023300255.1. GTDB lineage: Bacteria > Bacteroidota > Bacteroidia > Chitinophagales > Saprospiraceae > JAFMDF01. Next base: position 1,137 of record JALZWC010000834.1, read on the forward strand.
CAAAGAAGACACAGAGTACACAGAGTTCTAATTAGTTTTTTAAGCCTTTGTGTGCTCTGTGTCCAAATAAAAAATGTCTGCTGCTGGTAAGCATTTGTAATGCGAAACCCTTTATTTGCTCGCCTCTGGCGAATGTTTATAAAGGAATTATTAGTATTCGCCAGAGGCGAGAAGAATATAGGTATCGGATTGAAAATCCTAACCAGCATGGGAAGTAATTAAAGTTGCTTCGTCGTTCCTTAACAAAAGGTATCTAGCATTGATTTGCTAGGTACCTTTTGCCGTTATTAAAGCTGGCAATTGTGCTAGCGCAAAGGCTATTGCCTTGTGCCTCTTATCCATAAAAGCTGTGCCCATGCACGGTCACGCTAACAGACGGACTCTTGATAGCCGACACTTGGAAAGTGGCTGATATATGGGTTCTTGAAAAGATGACAGCCATTTTGAAAATTTCTGCCATCACCAGTTCCTATAGAATCATCTGATAATCAGGTAAATTTTCTAATAGCCTGACTCCTATGGACTCTTCCTTTAAAAGAAACAGCTCCCACTTATAATATTTCATTTCTTATCTTCTTCTTTTATTAATTGTAAGACGCTAGCGCAAAGGCTATTGCCTTGTGCTTACTATCAATAAAGGCTTTGCCTTTAAAACAAGTCTCTTAACGTTTCCTTTATACGCTTTCCTATTATTCAACGTCTTAATAGTAAGTACCCTCTTTTGTTAGGTAAGAAATTTTCTTCACCAAAACCAAGACCCATGTTATATCCAAATATCAAATCCAGAATTTTTACGATAGCCTTTTTAGCGCTTGTTACACAGCTATTTTTTGCTGCCTGTTCTGCAGATTCTAATCGAGTGGCTACTCCTACTATCCCTACTGCCTCATTCCCTATAGCAGAAAATGTACTCCATAAAAAAGAGGTTGTACCAAAACAATATTATGTAGTAGAGCAGCCTGTAATAGCAGGAGACTATTTTGAATTTATAGAAACCGTCATTGCTCACTTGGACACAAGCACTACATACCCTATAGACGAGTATGTATTAATGAGAGCGAATCCTTGGTTGATAGAAAACTTAGCTGCGACGGACTATTACGTAGCCAAAGAAAAAGGAGTCTTTTTAGAAGATCCTAAGGCAGTAGAAATCCTAGGCGTAGGAGATAGTTTATTGATTCCAAACTCAGATGAAGTGAGAGATATAAGAGACCGAATGGCAAAAACGGTAATAGATGTCAATATTCCAGAATTTGTCCTACGAATAAAAGAAGGGGCGGAAATCGTGCACCAATGTAGTGTACGGGTAGGGAAAGATACTCAACGATATTTAGCAATGGCAGGAAGAGATGTAGATTTAAGAACACAGCCTGGTGTTGGGACGATTACTCGGATCAATAGAGATGCTGCTTATATCAATCCCCGAAATAATAAGCGATATAGTGTGACTCGAAGAGATGATAAAAAGGTAACGCAATTGCCTAGAATTCCTTGGTTGGAACCAACTATCAATGGTCAACGATTCGGTCAATTGATCCATCCGACTACGAACGTTGGTACTTTAGGAAAAGCTTATTCTAACGGTTGTATTGGTACATCAGAAGCGGATGCATGGCGTATTTATTTTCATGCGCCGCTTGGTACAAAAGTTCAACTCCGATATGATTTGAATATTATTAATCAAGCAAATGATACGATTCAGTTAAAAGATATATATCCTGGATTTAAAAAGACGAAGCATAAAGTCCCCGTTTATGCTTCGTTTTATACGGACATATTCAAGTCTTTTTTCGCAAAGGAGAAAGAGGTTTTGCCAGAAGATTATTGTGGCTGTGATTTGGAGTAATCAACTGATATAATTGAAGGTATATTTTAAACGTTTTAGAACTAATTTCTATTCGGAGCGTTTTCAATATTAATTAAGCGGCATTGCCGCTTTTTTTGTTTAGACATAAGTAAGTACTAAGTGAAGTAATAAGTAATAAGTATAAAGTATAAAGTAGTAAGTATGAAGTTGTAAGGCGTTGACAACCAATATTTGAAAAATCATAATGGTCTACTTTATTTTGACACCTTTACTAAGACAAAATAAAGAACACAAATAGGATTTTTTTTTAAACACATAGG